>DAHWGZ010000042.1 GCA_027335965.1 Acidiferrobacter sp. | reverse complement strand
GGGTCGTGGGCTAATCCGTGCCGCCGGCATCGGCGAGCAGGCGCAGGCGCGCCAGGGCGTCTTGGACATCCGGCTCGCGAGGGGCGCGTACCGTGGCATGGCCGAGCTTGCGGCCGGGTCGCGCGGCCTTTCCGTAGACATGCAGGTGGGCGCCCGGTACGGCGAGCACCGCCGATGCCTCGGGCAGATGACCGACAAAATTGACCATGCCCGACGGCGCCAATACATGCGTCGCGCCAAGCGACAGACCGAGCACGGCGCGCAGGTGATTCTCGAACTGGCTGGTCTCGGCCCCCTCCAGGGTCCAGTGACCGGAGTTGTGCACCCGCGGCGCCATCTCGTTGGCGAGCAGCGTGTCGCCCTTCTGAAAGAACTCCACGGCCAGCACCCCCACATAGTCGAGATGCGCAAGGAGCCGGCCGACATAGTCCTCGGCGCGCGCCGTCATCGGGTCCCCGGGACGCGCTTGTGATTGCACAAGGACGCCGTTTCTGTGGACATTCTCGGTCAAGGGATAGAAGCGCACGTCGCCCGCGGCGCCGCGCACGGCGACCACCGAGACCTCGCGATCGAAGGCCACGAAACCCTCCAGGATCAAAGGCGCGCCAAGGAGCGCGGCGGATGCGGCATCGACATCGCCAGGACCGCGCAGTACCCGCTGACCCTTGCCGTCGTAGCCCATGGTGCGGGTCTTCAGGACCGCCGGCCAACCGGTGATGGCGAGCGCCCGCTCCAGGTCCGCGCGCGTATCGACGGCCACGAACGGGGCCGTCGGTATGCCGAGATCGACAAACAGGCGCTTCTCGTGCCAGCGGTCGCGCGCCAGGGCGAGCGCCCGGGGGTGAGGATGCACGCCGACCCGGGAGGCGAGACGGCGAAGGCCCGCCTCCGGCACGTTCTCGAACTCATAGGTCACGACCGTGGCGCGGCGGGCCAGCTCGTCTAGCAGGCGCTCATCGCCGTAGTCGCCGCATAAAAGCTCCCCCGCGGTGCGCGCGCAGGCATCCGGGGCGGGATCCAGAAAGAGACAGCGGATGCCGAGCGGCTGACCGGCCATGGCCAGCATCTGCGCCAGTTGCCCCCCGCCGATGATGCCGACGATCATGGGATGCGCGGATCCCCATGGGCAAGAACGGCCTCGGTCTGCCGGGCCCGGAAGGCCACGAGGGCATCGCGGATCGCGCGGTCATATCCCGCCAGCAGCGCGCCCGCGAACAACGCGGCATTGATCGCCCCGGCCTTGCCTATGGCAAAGGTCGCGACCGGAACGCCCGCGGGCATCTGCACGATGGACAGCAGGGAATCGAGGCCCTTCAAGGCCTGCGACAACACCGGCACGCCCAACACCGGAAGCGTGGTCTTGGCGGCCACCATGCCGGGGAGATGGGCGGCGCCCCCGGCGCCGGCGATGATCGCCCGCAGCCCGCGGCCCTCGGCCTGCGCGGCATAAGTGAAGAGCAGATCGGGGGTGCGATGCGCCGAGACGACCTGGACCTCATGGGCAATGCCGAGATCGCTCAGCGCCTGCGCGCCATGCTGCATCGTGTCCCAATCGGAACGCGATCCCATGATGATACCGACAAGTGCCGCCATCAGACCCCCCCAACGTCGGTTCCCGCCCATGGACCCCTTGCGCATGGCCGGATGCCTCAAAGTGCGGGCATTGTGTCACAGCCCGCGCCTTCTGTCCCTCGCGCCCCACCATGGGCCGCCTCCCGGTCCGCCCCGAGGGACGGCGGCCAGGGCCTGGCATCGCTTCGCGTTCCGGACGGCTCCCGCCTCGACAAGCCCGCATCCGATGCCTGCCGGGGCGGCATTCTCATCGCGGCTGCGAATCGGCGCCAATGGGAAATCAGACCCATGCGAATCCCGCACGCAAGGCCTCTCCCAGGGCCGGCGCCATGGTGCGTGACGGATAGGCGGTCCGCCGGCCGTCACGAGCGATCGCGGCCCTGGAGCGCATCCAGGAACCGCGCCAGCGCCGCGGCCAGCTCGCGGGCCATCTCCGGGGGCGGCAGCGGGATCTTGAGCGACGATCGGCCATTCGCCGCGTCGCGCTCGACCCAAGGATGGGCCGCGCCTTCGTCGTGGGTGGCGGCAAAGGCGCCCAGCAACTGACGGCCGAGACCCGCGAGGGCCGCCCAGGGATCATTCGCGGCGGGCGCCGCGGCAGGTGACGAGTGTTCGCGTCCCTCCCCCGGAACCGCCGGCCCCGCATCACCGGCGGCACCCTCCCCGCCCGATCGCGCGCCCGCCCCCGGGGCCGCGGGCTCGAAGACGCGCTCCTCGGCCGGCGCCACCTCCGCGGCCTCCCCCATGCGGCCCGTCACGTTCTCCACGTCCTTCATGAACCGATTGAGGCGCGAACCGCCCAGCGACACCTCACCCACCCCTCCGTCCAGTATGCCGGCGGAGAGCGAACGCTTGAACGCGAGCACCCCAAGCATGCCCTCCTCTATGGTCCCCTTGGCCACGAGATTCACGATGCGCACCGGGCGCTTTTGTCCCATGCGGTGAATGCGCGCGATGCGCTGCTCCAGGATCGCCGGGTTCCAGGGCAGATCCATGTTGATGAGCGTGGTGGCGTGCTGCAGGTTGAGGCCGGTGCTGCCGGCATCCGTGGACAGAAAGACCCGACAATCCGCATCGTCGCGAAACCGCTGCACGAGCGCCGGGCGCTTCTCCGAGGGCACCCCGCCATGAAAGCTGACATAACCCATGCCGCGGGCCTTGAGCCTGCGGATGACGATGTCATGGCTGCGCGTCCATTGCGAAAAGATGACGGCCTTGGCGTCTTGCGCGGCAAGGTCATCCACCAGCGCCGCCACCTCGTCGGCCTTTACGCCATGGTCGCTCTCATGATCAAGGAGATAGGTGCTGTTGCAGGCCATGCGCATGTTCTGCAGCGCGCACGTCAAGCGTCTTTGATCGATATCGGACAGAAAGCGCGTCTTGCGCCAGCGCTGGACGATGCGCGCGACGATATCGGCGTTGTCCTCGTGATACCGCATCTGCGCCTCGGTCATGGGAACCATAATGGTGCTGTCGGTGCGCTCCGGGAGCTGGCGCAGGACCTCGGCCTTGCGCCGCCGGATCATGATGGGCGCGAGGGTCTTGCCGATCGCGTCGAGACCGGCATAACCGATGACCCGCCCGGCCTCGTCGCGCACCTGATGCTCATGCAACAACCTCCAGGTGGGTCCGAGCCTATGCTGATCCACATACTGGACGATGGAGATCAGCTCCTCGAGCTTGTTCTCGAGCGGCGTTCCCGTGAGCACGACGGCATAGGGGCTATCGATGCGCTTCAAGGCGCGCGAGGCGATCGTATTCCAGTTCTTGATGCGCTGCGCCTCGTCGACGATGACGAGATCCGGCGCCCATCCGGCGATGAGATCGAGGTCCGGGTCGAGCTTTTCGTAATTGGTGATCTTGCAGAAATCGTCTTGCGCATAATCCTTCTGCCGCTGCGCGCGGCCGCCGGCGATCACGCGCGCCTCATGGCCGGCAAAACGCCGCATCTCGCCCTGCCATTGATACTTGAGCGACGTCGGACAGACCACGAGCACGCGCGAGACCCCGAAGTGGCGCGCCAGGATCTCGGCCGCGGCAATCGCCTGCGCGGTCTTGCCAAGCCCCATCTCGTCGCCTATGAGGGCGCGTCCCGCGCGCGCCGCGAACAAGGCACCCTCGGCCTGATAGGGGTAGAGCGCAAGCTTCGTGAGCCGCGCGCGGCCCCAATCGGCGGCGCCCCTCGGGAACAGGCGGTCCAGGGTCCGGGCCCGGTGCGCGGCATCGCGCAGTCCGGCGACGAAATCGAGGACCTCGTCTGGGACCCGCAGCTCGTGACCGGCCTTGGCCGCCCCATTCATGAAACGCTCCAGATCGCCGGACCGTTCCGGGCGCAGATCGCCCCCGGGCCGCGCAAAGAGCCCCGCCGCCGCCTTGCGCAAGGCGGCGGGACACTCGGTCCCCGGCCGGAATCGGACAAAGCGGTGGCCGTCATTATGCAGGACGAGCTCCGAGAACACCGGATGGTAGCCGCGCGCGAACGCGGCTTTCGCGCCGCGCTTCTTGAGGAGTCTGGCGAGCACGAATTCGACATGCTTGCAGGTGCCGAGCTCGTTGGTGGCGAAGTCTGGACAAGAGCAGCGGTTGTCGCCTGGCTGCAGTCCGCGGATCGTCACGCGGTAGCGGGATCGGGTCGCCGGATTGCTCACATGAAAATCGGAGAATAGCGCCTCGTCCCCGACGTTCTCCCAGTGAAACGCCTGCTCGCGCCCGAACTGCCGGCGCAGGGCGCGCTGCCAGTCGAGGGGGGTGAGATCGGCGGGCTTGTGGGTATGGGACATTCTCGGTTGCGCGCGTCTCCTCGGACGCGAGCGGGTCTTGCGGTCCTGGGTCTTCATGGGTTCCTCGCGAGCATTCCCCGGCTTCGGTCGCAAGGGGCGACGCCGGACATTCGGCGCGTTCTCGGCCCATCCTTCCGGGCGTGGCGGCACCGCCGGGCGCGCGCGATCATGGCCCGCGTCCGGCGCATGCCGTCCATCTCCTCGCCATGCGACACGCGCACGATACCGGTTTTCCGGCCGGATGGCACAGTCGCGGGCGCCATCGGGAGGCCACGGACCCCGCCGCCGCCGACGCGGGCATGACGCGCCCGAACTCGGGCCCCGAAGGCGGTGGCGGACTATCGCGGGCGCGCCCCCTCGTGCTCCTTGCGCCCCACCGCCTCCGGCACGGCGGTGCCGCGGGCGGCGCGCTCCAGGCGATCGCGCACCGCCTCCCACGCCTCGGTGGCGGGTGGCCGCTCGACCAGGACCAGGCGGCAGCCCCAGCGGTCGACGGCGCGCAGGCGCGCATAGAGCGCGTGGGCATAGGCGCCGGCCGCGCGCGGCATCACCAGCCAACGGCACCGCACCGCCCCCCGGGCCGGGGGACGCAGGGCCAGCACCGCCAGCGGTCGGGGCCCATGGCGCCACTCCCGATCGGGGTCGGTGACGAGCCGCAGGGGGGTCGCGGGGGCGTAATGAGAAGGGAGACGTCCGGGGGCGCGCGGGCCGCCGACCGCGGCAAAGGCCGGCGCGCGACCGATGATCGCGGCCAGCGCCCGGGGGCTCACCGCGCCCGGGCGCAGTATGCGCGGCTCGGGCCCGCTGAGATCGAGAATGGTGGACTCGAGACCGACCGCGCAGGCCCCGCCGTCCAGGATCGCCTCCACCGCGTGCCCGAGGCCATCGGCGACATGCGCGGCGGTGGTCGGGCTCACGCCGCCAAAGGGATTGGCCGAGGGCGCGGCCACCCCGCGGCCGAAGGCCTTGAGCAGCGCCAGCGCCACGGGATGCCCCGGGACCCGCAGGCCGATCGTGTCCTGGCCGCCGGTGACGGCATCGGGCACGCCGGGGCCACGGGGCAGAATGAGCGTCAGGGGTCCTGGCCAGAAATGCTCGGCGAGCCGCCAGGCGACCGGCGGGATGTCGCGCGCATAGCGGCGCATCTGATCGGCGTCATGGATATGGACGATCAGGGGATGATCGGCCGGCCGACCCTTGGCCGCGAACGCGCCCGCCACCGCCGCCGCGGTGTGCGCGTCCGCGCCCAGGCCATAGACGGTCTCGGTCGGAAACGCGACCAGCCCGCCGCGGTCGAGGATCTCGGCGGCGCGCGCGATCGCCGATTCCGGGACCTGCCGCCGCCCGCCGGACGCGTCGCCCGGCCCATCGATATTCATGCGCGGGGCCCCGCAAGCGTGGTGGCGATATCCGTCACGAACGGGGCGATGGCGCGCCACGCCGGGCTGCCGTCCGCGCCATCGTGGTGACGGATGAGTAGCGGATCGCGCCCGAGCCAATGGGCGACATCGGCGCCATTGTCCATCTCCGGATCCGCGGCCGGCGCCGTCTCGTTCAACACGATCCCGGCCAGCGTCAGGCCATGACGGACGACGGCCTCGACCGTCAACAGCGTTTGATGGATCGCGCCGAGCCGGTCGGCGCTCACGACCAGCACCGGAAGGCCGAGGGCCACGGCCAGATCGGCATTCAGGGCATCGGCCGTGAGCGGCGAATAGAAACCGCCGGCACCCTCCACCAACAGAAAATCCTCGGCGTCGACCCCTTCGCGGCACGCCGCGACCAGCTCGTCCAAGCACAACGCGCGGCCCTCCAAGGCCGCGGCGCGCTCCGGCGAGAGCGGCGCGCGAAACCGGTAATGGCCAATGCGCGCGAGCGGCTCCCGCCCGTCGACCGCCGCGTGATAGGTCTCGCGATCGCCGGAATGGGCGCCACCCTCGCCGGCGACGCAGCCTGACTCCACGGGTTTGCGCGGCCGCACCACAAGCCCCGCGCAGGACAGCCGCCAGGCCAAGGCGGCCCCGACCGCGGTCTTGCCGACGCCCGTGTCGCTCCCGGTAATGAATACCCCCCGCATCGCACCCCCTTCCTCGCAATAATCCATGATCCCCGGCGGCCGCCGAGCTGGCCTCAGATGTCCGCCACCACGCGCGTGATCGCCGCGGTCAACACCGACAGATCGTCGGGCTCCATGATGTAGGGTGGCATCACATAGACAAGCCGGTTGAACGGACGCAGCCACACGCCGGCGTCCACGAACCGCGCGGTGAGCGCCGACGAATCCACGGCCGCGCGCGTCTCCACGACCCCGATCGCGCCCAGCACCCGGACGTCGCTGACCGCGTCCAGGCCGCGGCAGGGCTCGAGCTCGCAAGCCAACTGGCGGGCGATGCCGTCGACGCGGGCCTGCCAGTCGCCGCTCATCAAAAGGTCGATGCTGGCCACCGCCGCCGCGCACGCCAGGGGGTTTGCCATGAACGTGGGTCCATGCATGAGGGCGCCGGCCTCGCCTTGCCCGATCACGGCGGCGATGTCGGCGGTCGTCAAGGTCGCGGCGAGGGTCATATAGCCCCCGGTCAAGGCCTTGCCGAGACACAGGATGTCCGGCGTCACGCGCGCGTGATCGCAGGCCAGCAGCCGGCCGGTACGGCCGAAGCCCGTGGCGATCTCGTCTGCGATGAGCAGCACGCCATGGGCGTCGCACAAGGCACGTACCTCGCGCAGGTATTGCGGATGGTAAAACCACATCCCCCCGGCGCCTTGCGCGATCGGCTCCAGGATGACCGCCGCCAGCTCGTCTGCGTGCGCCCTGATCAAATCGGCGAATTCGGCGATGGCCGACGGCTCCCAGGGCTCATCGAACCGGCACGCGGGCCGGGGCGCGAAGAGCTGCCTGGGGAGGAGCCCGGCAAACAGCTGATGCATGCCGGTGACGGGATCACAGGCCGACATGGCGGCGAAGGTGTCGCCGTGGTAACCGCCGCGCACGGTGAGCAGGCGATGCTTGCCCGGTTGCCCGCGGCCCCGCCAATACTGGATCGCCATCTTGATGGCGACCTCCACGGCCACCGACCCCGAGTCGCACAGAAAGACCTTCTCGAGCGGCGATGGGCTCAGGTCCACGAGCCGCCGCCCGAGATCGATCGCCGGGCCGTGCGTGAGCCCGCCGAACATCACATGCGCCATGCGCCCCAACTGCTCGCTCACGGCATGGTTCAAGACCGGGTGGTTGTAGCCATGGATCGCCGCCCACCACGAGCTCATGCCATCGATCAGCCGTCGGCCATCGGCGAGCGTGAGGCGCACGCCATCGGCCGCCGCCACCGGCCAGACCGGCGCGCCCATGGGCGCGTACGGGTGCCACAGATGGGCGTGGTCGAAGGCCACGGCGCGCGCCCAGTCGCGGCCCCCGGGACCGCCGCCCTCGGCACCCGTCCCGGCCGGCCGGCCGTCCGCGGCACACGCCCGCGATCCTGTCTCGAAGGTCGGACCCGTCCTGCTCATGCTCCATCCGTCACCGCGCCACGACTCGCCGACGAGACGAGGCGCGCGTATTTGGCCAAGGTCCCGCGCGTGTAGCGCGGCGCGGGGGGCACCCACTGGGCGCGGCGGCGCGCGAGCTCCTCGTCTGGCACATCGAGCCGCAAGATGCGCCGCTCGGCGTCGATGATCACCGTATCGCCATCGGCCACCAGCGCGATCGTACCGCCGACCGCGGCCTCCGGCGCCACATGGCCCACCACCATACCATAGGTGCCGCCGGAGAAACGCCCATCGGTCACGAGCCCCACGAGGTCGCCGAGCCCTTGTCCCACGAGCGCGGCGGTCGGCGAAAGCATTTCGCGCATCCCCGGCCCGCCGCGCGGCCCCTCGTAGCGGATCACGACCACATCACCCGATGCTATGCGTCGCTCCAGGATGGCGGCCATGCAGGCCTCCTCGGAATCGAACACGCGCGCCGGGCCGCTAATCCTCGGGACCTTGACGCCGCTGGTCTTGGCCAGCGCCCCCTCCTCGGCCAAATTGCCCCTGAGGATGGCGAGATGGCCATGCGCATAGACCGGCCGCGCCCACGGCCGGATCACGTCCTGGTCGGCCCGCGGGCACTCGGGCACATCCCGCAGGACCTCGGCGATCGTCTGCCCGGTCACGGTCAGCGCATCGCCATGCAGGAGACCATGCGCGAGCAGCATCTTCATCACTTGCGGCACCCCGCCGGCGCGGTGCAGATCGGTGGCGACGTAACGGCCGGACGGCTTCAGGTCGCACAGCACCGGCACGCGGCGGCTGAAGGCGTCGAAATCCTCGAGGGTCAGCGTAACGCCGGCGGCGTGCGCGATGGCCGGCATATGGATGACGGCGTTGGTGGAGCCACCCAGCGCCATGAGCACCGCAAGCCCGTTCTCGAAGGCCTTGCGCGTCAGGATCTCGCGGGATCGCCGCCGCGCCTTTATGGCCTCGACCAGCACCGCGGCCGAGAGCGCGGTGCTGTCGGCCTTTTCGCCATCCTCGGCGGTCATGGTCGCCGAGTAGGGCAGGCTCATGCCCATGGCCTCGAAGATCGCCGCCATGGTATTGGCGGTGTACATGCCGCCGCACGAGCCCGCCCCGGGGCACGCCTTGCGCTCGATCTCGTGCAGCTCCTGGTCATCGATGGTGCCGGCGATGCGCGCGCCGACCGCCTCGAACACGCTCACGATGGTCAGATCGCGCCCGTCGTGGTGGCCGGGCTTGATCGTGCCCCCATAGACGAACACCGCCGGGATATCGAGGCGCGCGATGGCGATCATGGCGCCCGGCATGTTCTTGTCGCAGCCGCCGAAGGCCAGCACGCCATCCAGGCTCTGGCCGGCGCACACGGTCTCTATCGAATCGGCGATCACCTCGCGCGACACCAGGGAGTACTTCATGCCCTCGGTGCCCATGGAAATGCCATCCGAGATGGTGATGGTGCCAAACACCTGGGGCATGGCCCCGGCGGCGGCCAGGGCCGCCTCGGCGCGCGCGGCCAGGGGCCCGATGCCCATGTTGCAGGGCGTGATGGTGCTATGGGAGTTGGCCACGCCCACGATCGGCTTTGCGAAATCGCCGTCACCGAACCCGGTGGCGCGCAACAGGGCGCGGTTGGGGGCGCGCTCCACGCCGGTCGTCACCACCCGGCTCTTGTGATTGTCGGACATGAGATTCTCCTCGGAATGAAGGTCAGGATCGGTGCCGCGGCCCGCGCCGCCGCGGTGGCGGATCAACCGCTAAGCTGCCATGCGATGTCCTCTCCGGCGCGCAAGGGCACGAGCACGTCCATGCCGGCGGCCATGGTGGGCGGGACACGCCAAGGCGTCTTGACGAGCGTGACGCGATCTTCATTGCGCGGCAGCCGGTAGAAGTCCGGGCCATGGCAGCTCGCGAATCCCTCCAGGCGGTCGAGCGCATGGGTCTCCTCGAAGACCTCGGCATAGAGCTCGAGCGCGGCATGCGCGGTATAGATCCCGGCGCACCCGCAGGACGACTCCTTGGCGTGCCTGGGGTGCGGCGCGCTGTCGGTCCCGAGAAAGAACTTGGGATTGCCGCTGGTCGCGGCGGCCACCAGCGCCGCGCGATGGTGGGCGCGCTTCAAAAGGGGCAGACAGTAGTGATGCGGCCGCAGCCCGCCCGCGAACAGCGCATTGCGGTCGAGCAGCAGATGGTGGGCGGTCACGGTGGCGGCCAGCGTTTGCGGGGCGGCGCTCACGAATTCGACCGAGGCGCTGGTCGTGATGTGCTCCAAAACCATGCGCAGGCCCGGGAACGCGCGCATGAGCGGCGACAAGTGGCGCTCGAGGAACACCGCCTCCCGATCGAAGACGTCCACCGCGGGGTCCGTGACCTCGCCATGCAGGAGCAGCGGGACATCATGACGCTCCATGGCCGCCAACACCGGATAACAGCGCGCAAGATCCCGCACGCCGCGCGCGGCATGGGTGGTGGCGCCGGCCGGATAGTACTTGACGGCGTGCACGAGGCCCGTTGCGCGCGCCCGCACGATCTCCTCGGGCCGCGTCTCCTCGGTGAGATACAGCGTCATGAGGGGCTCGAAGCGCGCGCCCGCGGGCAATGCCGAGAGGATGCGCGCGCGATAGGCCAAGGCCTCGTCTGCGGTGCGCACCGGGGGATCGAGATTGGGCATGACGATGGCGCGCGCGAAGCGCCGCGCGGTGTCCGGCACCGCCGTGGCCAGTATCGCCCCATCGCGCAGGTGGACATGCCAGTCGTCGGGGCGGATGAGGCTGAGGGATGCCGCCGGCGCCTGCGCCTTCGCGCCAGCGACCCGCGGACGGCGGCGCCCGCCATTGCCAAAATTGTCGCTCACCGGACGCTCGCGCGGGACGCGGCGGGACTCACGGCCTTGAGGCTTGCGGTGTCCATGGGCGGCGCGCTAGGGATTACAGATATCGCAACGGGCCGGGTCGGCCTGCGCGAGATCCTCGCGGTCATGCGTCACCCGATGTCCGCACTTCACGCAACCACGGACCTCGGCGCGCGCCTCGCGCGTCGGCGCCCCGCATGCCTGGCAGGGGAGCCCGGCGATCACCTCCACCACCCAGAATCCTGGCGTGCGGCAAACGGGGCACAACGATGCCAAGCGCCGGCCGAGGTCGACCGCGGCGAGCCGGATATTGATGAGGCGCGTGGGATTGGCGTAGGCACGCAGATCCACCTCCACGAACACCCGCCCGCTCGACGAGCGCGCGGCGGCCTCCTCATAGGCGGTCTTGAGCCCCGACCAATCGGCGATCCCCTTGCGGATGCGGGGATCATCGTCGCCGTCGGGCCTTAGGACCAGATAATGTTCGGGAAAGCGGACCGCATGCGCGAACCGCTCGGCGTCCTCCCAGCCCGCCGCCAAGACCTGGGCGCTGTTGGCCCGCCCCTGCGCCATGCCGACCACCTCAAGCCCCAACAAGTCGTCCAGAAATACCAAAAATTCGACATTCCAGGGAAACATCCCCGCGAACGGATCGCGGGTGAAGGACCCTTCGCTGGCAAGGCCGACGGGCAGCCCCGAGAGCTCCATACCGATGCGCGCCTTGTGGCGGGCGGCCTCGAGCTGGGTGCCGGCGCGCGGAATATCGCGCGTGAATGTCCCAAGGAGATCGGTGTCATACCCGCCCACGCGCTCGACGAGACAGCCCACGAAGCCCTCAAGGACCG
>DAHWGZ010000429.1 GCA_027335965.1 Acidiferrobacter sp. | reverse complement strand
CCGACCGCACGGGCGTCGCCGGCAAACCTCTCGCGACGCCGCGCCGCGAGCTGTTCATAGGCCTGTCTCACTTCGCGGGGGGTGGCGCTGGCGCGCATGATCGCCTCCAATGCCTCGAGAATGTCCGGTTGACGCCAGCATGGCATGGCCAGCACATGGCCATTCCACACACAGACGATGAGATCCAGCGCGGCGCGCATCACATCGAGGGGCGGAGACCCGCCAAGCGGTGCCAGCAGCGGCTCACCGAAGTCAAGAATGGTCGCGGAGATCTTGGTGGCAGGGAATGGTGGCGGCAATGGCGCTGGCGGTTTTTCGTGCGGGGCTTCGTCTTTTCACGAGACGGTCTCGGGCATCATGGGCGTGACGACGGTGCCCGAAAGGGTTGAGCCCCGGGCCGTTGCGGGCCCCAACCGCCCACCGATACGCTCCTGCAGGCCGCGCGGGCCGGCGCATCGCTCAATGCGGCTTGCAACGACCGAAGCGGGCCTAGGCGCGCGCCCAGGCCCTGGGCATTATTGGCTGGGGGACGAGGATTCGAACCTCGGTTAACGGAGTCAGAGTCCGCTGTCCTACCACTAGACGATCCCCCAAAGAGGGGCGCCTTAGCGCTTGGAGTACTGCGGGCGCTTACGGGCCTTGTGGAGACCGACCTTCTTGCGCTCCACCT
>DAHWGZ010000428.1 GCA_027335965.1 Acidiferrobacter sp. | reverse complement strand
CGGACCACGGCCCCGGGTACACCGATCTCGCATGTGCGTTTGCGTGCGGTGGCCCACGATCGCGTGCGTCTGTGCTTCACCGTGGCCGCGCAGCGCCCGCGCGCGCTACGGATCCGCGCGGTACTGATCGCTGGCGGTCGTCCGGTGAGCGAGGTCTGGGATTATGTGGTGGCGCGTGAAGAGCCGCCGATACAGGTGTTGCGGCGCCCACGCGGTGGCACATGACGGGGCCCGACAGGCGGCGCCGGCGGGGCGCCGGGATCGTGTTGGCGGCGGCCCTGGCCCTCCGGTCGATGGCAGCGGTGGGCTATGGGGCCGTCGGCCACAGCGGGGTCCCGCCGGCGGGCGCGTGCACGCGTATCGTGCCGCTTTCCGTGCCATCCCCGGCACACCACGCCTTCGCGCGCCCCTGGGCGCGCCTTACCGGGCGCGGCGGGCTTTGGGTGTGGTGCGCGGGCGATGGCCGCCGGGGCCTGTCCGTGACCGTGCCCGGGGGGCGATCGCGACGCTGTACGGGTGTGCGCGTCACGGCCCCCGGGGGCGGCGGCCGGCGCGTGACCTGGTTTGCCGTCGGCCACGGGTCGTTCTGGGCGCGGCCGCTCGGGGCGTCACGGGGCGTATCGGTACGCGCCCTCGGCGCCCGGGGGGTGTTTCGATACCTGACCCTGGCG
>DAHWGZ010000427.1 GCA_027335965.1 Acidiferrobacter sp. | reverse complement strand
CAACGAGTATGCGCGCAGAATGCAACACCCAGATCAAGACCCGTCTATGAGGTCCGCTGCGTAGGGACCACTTCAGAGATACCGGAACCGGATGAGGGTCTTGTGCACCCATTCATAGCGGGCTGTAGGGTGACTCAGTACCGAAAAGGCTACCGTCTGGGTGCCAGCCAAAAACTCGGCCAGCTGATCAATGGCGGTCAGGTTATCGAGGTTCATAAGGGTCTGCATCTCCCCATCATGAACGGAACCCGATCCGGCTTCAGACTCATACATGGTCGCCCCCAGTTTGCCAAGCCCTCATTTCACGATGTCAAGAAGGTACGGTATGCAGCCATACATCCGGACTTTTGATGAGGCATAAAGCCTCTGTCCCTGATGGAATTTGCTGAATGGCGTCTCATCATTTCAACGCACTCGAGGTGCTATGAGTCTGTCAGATTGAGCCATTCACGGTCCTACCTGCCTTGCCATCACGTCATGATTGCCTGAAGCAACCGTTGGGAGAGCCTCCTGGGTGTAACCCGCGTGTCTCGGTCCTCGTCTTTATTCCGCCGGTGCGGCTATGCGGCCACCGGCGTTGAGGATGATGTGTAGTCTGGTCGATAATCGCGCCCGTGGACGAGCAGCGCCCACGCCGTGCGCGCATTCTTATTGGCAAGCGCCACCGCCGC
>DAHWGZ010000426.1 GCA_027335965.1 Acidiferrobacter sp. | reverse complement strand
AGGCCCGCGGCCCGCGGCGGGCGCCCCGTGGGACGGCGCCGGTATGATCAGGTGGTCTAGGTGCAACACGACGGTGGGCCGGGGGTGCGTGCGCCAATCCACCGTCCCGGCGATATCGGGCCCTTCGAGCACACCCGCCCACGCCGACCCCTGGCGCCGGAATCGCGCATGGACGGTCCCAAACGAACGGCCGGCCCAGGCCAACGACCCGACATACGCCGTAAAGGCGCGTGGCGTGACCAGCGGGCGCATTCCCGCCTGGACATGCGCCTGACTGAGGGTCCGAACGAACGTCAGCCACGGCGCGACCGCGAGATAGCCGCTGCGGACACCGATGGCAAGCCCCCGACCCACGGTCTTCGGGGCCCCGCCGATCCGATCCCGACCCACAGACCACGCGGGCCCTGACTCGGATCGGCATACGCCAGAGTCAGGTGGCGAGCCACGCCGCCGCGCGCGAATGTCCCGCTGTGGTCGCTCAGGAACGTAAAATGCGCAACCGCCGGGACCCCGCAGGCCTTGCCTGCGGGATAGGGCAGATGCAGCGCCAACTGGCGCACATCGGCGGTCACCTGCGCCCGCAGGCGCCGCCCCGCTATCACATGCAGTTGCCAGCTCAGGGCACCGCCTATGTAGCGCCGGGCGGGACCCGTCAGGGCCTTCACGTGCGCG
>DAHWGZ010000425.1 GCA_027335965.1 Acidiferrobacter sp. | reverse complement strand
ATCGAGCACCGGCTGTTCTCATTCATTTCCTCGAATTGGCGTGGTGAGCCACTACGCGACTACGAGACCATCATCAAGCTCATCTCCGCTACCACGACGGCGAAGGGGCTCAAGGTCACGTGCCGGCTGGATCGGCGGAAATATCCCACCGGCCGCGACGTCACCGACGAAGAGATGCAACGCGTCAACCTGGAACGTAACAAGTTTCACGGCGAGTGGAACTACGTCATCAAGCCGAATGCGAAGGCTTGATGATTAAGTTGTTACCTTTATTTATTAACGGTGCCTAACTGGACGGCGTTTCGTTGTCCTTGCAGGTGGCCTGCGGCCACCCGCCCGGACCTACGCCTCCCGCGGACTACGCGCCCTCGCTTCGCTCTCCTTGGCGCGCAGCGAAGGATGCGCTCCCGGTCTTGACTCTCGCCACGCTCGATATGGGGTTCTAGGGGACATCGGCACGGGCCTGCTTTACCCGCCGAGCACCTGCCCGTCCTGGCTTCCGCTGTCGACGACCGCCCCAACCGGCATTGTCTCGCTCATCTTCTGGGCGCCGGTGCCGGCCGTCGTCAAGCACGTGGGCGCCGTAATGCGCGCCGACCGGCACAGCGGATGTGGGATCATGGCCATCACGGCCCTGACCTCGCGCATAGCCCTCGCTTCGTAGCGCGCCGG
>DAHWGZ010000424.1 GCA_027335965.1 Acidiferrobacter sp. | reverse complement strand
CCTGTCCAGGAGGTGATGGCGTAGCCGGCCGCCGCCAGGGTCGCGAGCAGGGCGAGCCCGGCAAACGCCGCAATCCGCCAGCGCCGCGATCGCCCGATACCTGCGTTACTCATAAGACAGGGTGTTCATGGGCCGCGCCGCGCGGTCGCGGGCCGCGGGTCCGGCAACGCTTGCGCTTTCGCCGTCCGCGGTCCGGCGGCGCACACCCCGCGCGCAAGCGGCCGGCCCGATGCGCGACCAACGATCACTCACGCCCGGCGACCGCGCCACGAGCGCCCCAAGATGCCCAGACAGGACCGCCCATGCGGCTCCCTACCCCCGATTTTTCTATCTTAGAGTATAGCCGAGTCGGCACCAGGACCCGAACCCCGTGGCCGACCCGGCCTTCGGCCATTGATTCCCATTCCCGACATGCACTACCATTCGCGCGCAATCCATTCGGCTTCTTGGACACGCCTGCACGCCGAGGACCACGATCGACGCGTAGCCGGCGACATCGGGCGCACCTCACGCGCCCGCCGGGACCGCCCCAACCCGGATGGCACCCATCATCCCTCGACGATCAGGCAGGATCTCGGGGGATACACGATTATTGACCAAAACCGCCGCAGGTGCCCTCGATCGAATGGTGCCCGGCCCTGGAGTGGCGCAGCCCATGATGGCCCTTCTCGC
>DAHWGZ010000423.1 GCA_027335965.1 Acidiferrobacter sp. | reverse complement strand
GGCCAGGTCCCGGCATGGGACGGCTACGAGTCCGAGACCTCCCCGCAGATGCTCACCATCACCCACAATCTGCTCTACGATTTCAGTGAGCCGGGCTACTTCACGGGCGCAGGCGCAAGCTACACCTCGGGAATACTGACCGTCCAGACCCTGCTCGGCAACTCCTGGAATACCGCCTACACCGGCAGCGCCGCGCCCACCAAGGCCCCGACCTTCGAGTACCGGGTATCACTCGCCCCGTCCAGCGCCCTGAGCTTCGGTCTCTACGGGACCATCGGCAAGAACCCGACGCTCCTCAATTCCACGATCGAGACCACGCGCATCTATAATGACTTCGACGGGACCTATACCCTGGGGGCCGCCACCTTCAATTGGCAGTTCGACCTCGGTCATCAGACCGCCGCCGCGGCCAATGGCGGCAACGCCATGTGGTATGGCACCTCGCTGCTTGCCAACTACCGCTTCACGCCGCTCGTCGGTGCGACCTTGCGCTACGACTACCTGAACGACAAGAAGAACGGCGGCCATGTCGCCTCGTCTGACTACTAGGACGGCTTCGCGCCGACATCTGCCGCGGCCCCCGGCGTCAACAACGGCCCGGTGCGCCAAGCGGTCACCGCCGACCTTCTGCTCTATCCGGTGAAGAACACCATCGTAAAATTCGA
>DAHWGZ010000422.1 GCA_027335965.1 Acidiferrobacter sp. | reverse complement strand
CCAACGAGTATGCGCGCAGAATGCAACACCCAGATCAAGACCCGTCTATGAGGTCCGCTGCGTAGGGACCACTTCAGGCCGCCGGTGGGGCTTTTGCGCATGCTCCGGATCTATTTTCTCCAGCAGTGGTTCAACCTCTCCGATCCGGGAGCGGAAGAGGCCTTGTATGAATCGGTCTCCATGTGCCGGTTCGTGGGTATCGACCTCGGCCGGGAGCCGGTGCCGGATGAAACGACCATCTTGAAGTTCCGTCATCTGCTTGAGAAACACCATCTCGGGAAGAAACTCTTCCGGGAGGTCCGCCGGCATCTGGAATCCCAAGGCGTCAAGGTCACCCAAGGCACGATTGTCGACGCCACGATCATCAATGCGCCCTCGTCCACCAAGAACAAGGACAAGCAGCGCGATCCGGACAGGCATCAGACGCGTAAGGGGAATCAGTGGTACTTCGGCATGAACCCCCTGAAGGGGGTAAAGGCCCATATCGGGGTCGACAGCAAGACCAAGGTCATTCATTCCGTAGTGGCGACCGCGGCGAACGTTCATGACGCCACGGTCCTGCCCGACCTCCTCCATGGCGAAGAGACCCGGGTGTGGGGTGACTCGGCGTATCAGGGCCAGACCGATGTCCTCCGGCAACACGCCCCGAAGGCCCGTGACCTCACGAACCGCCGC
>DAHWGZ010000421.1 GCA_027335965.1 Acidiferrobacter sp. | reverse complement strand
CCATCCAGTGACCGATGCCTACACCGAATCCCTGAACAGTCTCATGCGCGTCATGAATCGGCTCGGCCGCGGCTACAGCTTTGAGGCGCTGCGGGCCAAGATTCTCTTCGCTGAGGGCGTCCACAAGCGCAAGAACAGCCGACCGAAATTCGAGCGGAAAGAGCATCGGGCAGCGCCCAACATGAAAGGATTCGAGATGGGCCGCGAGATTCCGGCGGGCGCCCGGGGCTTCATGAGTGGTAACGAACTGCCTTCCGCTCAGAAACGCTATCCGGAGCCATCAACGCAGCCGGAGAAGAACGACGGGGCCGATATCTCAACACTCGTCCGACTCATCGAGTCCGGAGAGCTTTGACCCCATTTCAATCATGGATTCCGTGATGCCCCCAAAAAAAGCCCCCTTCCGTGGGGAAGGGGGCCCCACCATCGTCCTTGATGGGTATCGACGCATCCTTGCGACGGGTTCTACTGTACCTCGCCGCGCGCGGCCGCGCCCTCCGACTTAGGTCCCGGCCGATGCCGCGCGTGCCGGCCCCGCCTGATGGCGCGGGTGGGCGTGGGACTGCGCATGCGCGTGACCGGTCAGCGAGTGGCGCGCGTGCGGCAAAGCCGGGCGGTGGTCCCGGATCGTATTCTCCACGGCTACGTCACGACCGTTGCTGGCCACCACATGGAAGTG
>DAHWGZ010000420.1 GCA_027335965.1 Acidiferrobacter sp. | reverse complement strand
GATCGCATGCTCCCCTTCGTGGCGTCGGATCAGGGCGTACTTCACTTCGACTGATTCGCTTACCGTACGCTGAGGCTTTTTTTAAAAACGCGTTCTCCTCTTTAAGGCGCGCCCTATCCCGCGCGCTAGGCGGACGACCCAGGCCTCCTTCAACCGCTGTGCCTCGGTGACAGTGCCCTCCATCTGGCGCTTGCGCCGCCAGGCATAGATTTGGGTCAAGGCGATCCCGAGATCCACAAGGGCCACTCCATCCCGCTCGGCGCGCTTCAAGGCTTGGTCTTTGAACTCGTCGCTGTAACGCTTCCGAGTCGTCTTCTCGGTTGGCTTCTTGGTTTTCATCATCTCACCTCAGGTCAAGAGTTTATTCTCTTAACCGGGTGTCCGGGAGACCGGGGAAGGATCACACCTTGAGGCGGAAAGACAAACGGAAGGACCTTGCCCTCATATCCTTGGGGGCAAGGTCCACTATGCTTGATCAGAGCTTCTGAGGAGGAACGTAATACTTGATGCGAGCGACATGGCCGCCGCTCGCGAGCAGGCCGACCTTAAACGTATGCAAGAATTTCTTGATTCGAGTAATCGGGGTTACAGAGGTCGACTTCATGAATGCTCCCTCCAAGTCGTCCTTCAATGTGCCGGTGTGTTTGTTGTATATCGCGACTGCGTCCGCCTGGTAGCCG
>DAHWGZ010000041.1 GCA_027335965.1 Acidiferrobacter sp. | reverse complement strand
ATGCGCGGGTGAAAATCGCCGCGGCACGGGTGAACGCCCGTGCCGGCTGGCTCGATGAGCGTCTCGCGCGCGAGATCGAGCGCGCCGCGACCGCCATCGCCGACGGTAAATACCATGGCGAGTTCGTGGTCGACCGCTTCCAGGCCGGGGCCGGCACCAGCCATAACATGAACACCAACGAGGTCATCGCCAACCTTGCCAACGTGGCGCTCGGCGGCGAGCGCGGCGTCTATCGCCCGCTGCACCCCAATGACCACGTCAACATGGGACAGAGCACGAACGACACCATCCCGACCGCCATACGCCTGGCGGCGCTTGCCAAGCTGACGCGTCTGGTCGCCGCCGCCCACGACATGGCGCGCGCCTTCGATGCCCTGGCCGCGCGCGAGCGGGACACGGTAAAGAGCGGCCGCACGCATCTGCAAGACGCCGTTCCGACCACGCTGGGGCGCGAATTCGCGGCCTACGCATGGACCTTGAAACGCTGCGCCCGGCGCATACAGGATAGCGCCGTCGACCTGGGCGAACTGGGGCTTGGCGGCAGCGCGGTCGGCACCGGCCTGAATACCCCGCCCCACTACGCCAAGCAGGTATGCGCCGAACTCGCCACGCTCACCGGCGAGGCCTTGCGCCCGGCGCCCGACCTCTGCGCGCAGATGCAATCCATGGCCGACATCATGCAGCTGTCGGCGGCCATCCGCGGGCTCGCGCTCGAACTCACGCGCATCACCAACGACCTGCGATTGCTGGCCTCGGGACCACGCACCGGCCTTGCCGAGATCCGCTTGCCGCCGGTGCAGCCGGGCTCGAGCATCATGCCCGGCAAGGTGAACCCGGTCATGCTCGAGATGTTGAACCAGGTCTGCTACCAGGTCCTTGGACAAGACGCCGCGGTCGCCGCCATGACCCAGGCCGGCCAACTCGAACTGAACGTCATGATGCCGGCCCTCGGATCCGCGCTGTTTGACATGATGGACTGGCTGAGCCAGGCCATGATCGCGGTGACCGGGCGGGCCCTCGCCGGCATCGAGGCCGATCGCGACCGTTGCCGGGCGTATGCGCACGCGAGCGTGGGCCTGGCCACCTTGCTGAATCGCGCCATCGGCTATAGCGCGGCGGCGCGCGTGGCGCAGGAATCGGAGGCCAGCGGCCGGCCGATCGCCGAGCTCGTGGAAGCCCACGGCCTCATGGACCATGACGCGTTCGCGGAGCTCGTGGCGCGCGCCGCGTCCGGCGAGCCCTCATGACGCGCATCCTGGTGCTCTATTACAGCCGCCATGGCAGTGTGCAGCGCATGGCCGATCTGGTGGCGCGCGGCGTGGCCTCGGTGCCGGGATGCGAGGCCGTGGTGCGCACCGTGCCGGATGTGTCGCCGGTCGCGGAGGCGAGCGCCCCGGCGATCCCCGCGAGCGGGCCGCCATACGCCGACCTCGATGATCTGCGCGACTGCGACGGCCTGATCCTCGGCAGCCCCACGCGCTTTGGCCATATGGCCGCGCCCATCAAGCACTTTCTGGAGAGCACGACACCGTTGTGGCTTGCCGGCACGCTGGCCGGCAAGCCCGCCGGGTTCTTCACCTCCACCGGCACGCTGCATGGCGGACAGGAGGCCACGCTGTTGTCCATGAGCGTGCCGCTCTGGCATCACGGCATGCTGTTGGTCGGCATCCCCTACACCGAGCCCACGCTCGCCGCCACCACCTCCGGCGGCACGCCCTACGGCGCGAGCCACCTGGCCGGCGCGCGCGATGATCGGCCGGTGAGCGCCGAGGAAAAGACCCTGTGTCTGGCGCTCGGGGAGCGCGTGGCGCGTATCGCGCAAAGACTGGCGACGGCCTCGACCTAAGGGCGCGCGAGGACGGCGCGCAGATACGGGATGGTGAGGCGCCGTCCGTCCGCGAGGGTCTCGCGATCGAGGTCTTCCAGCAACGCGAAGAGCGCGCGGGGATCGCGCGGACCGTGCGCCAAGAGATAGGCGCATGCCGCATCGTTCAGGTGCAGCCCCCTGAGCTTGGCGCGGTGACGCAGGGCCTGGGCCTTGGCCTCGTCCGACAGGCGCCGCATGGCCACGATGGGGCCGCTTCCAAGCCGCGTCCGCAGGTCGTCGCGCGCGACCGACAGGCCCGCGGGATTGCTGCGTCCGGCGAGCACGATGCGCCGCGCCGGCGCCAGCGCCTCGAACAGCACGAACAGACGCCGCTCGCCATCGGCATGCCCCGCCAAGGCCTCCATGTCATCGATGCAGACCGTGCTCTCCGGCGGCAGATCGGCCAGGCTTTCCCAGGTCATCGCAGACGTGTGGGCGAGCGACAGAAAGGCGCAGGGGCCGCCCCCCTGGACGGCGCGCGCCACGGCCGCCAGGAGATGGGTCTTGCCGCAACCCTCGGGGCCGAACAAATACAAGGGCCCCGCGCGCCCCGCGGCCAAGGCGCGCGCGGCGGCCAGCGCCGCGCCATTGTCGCCCGCCCAGAAATTCTCGAACGAGGGACGATCGCGCACGGACAGGTCGAGTGGCAGCTGGCGCGTCATTCGGACCACGCGCTATGGCGATAACGGGCATGGACGCGCTTTAGCCAGACCATGAGGACCGCGGAGGCCGGAAGGGCCAGCAAGATCCCGGCGAAACCGAAAAGCTGCCCCCCCGTCAGCACCGCAAGGATCACGAGCAGCGGATGCAGGCCGATCGAGCGACCCACGAGCCGCGGACCGAGGACCATGCTCTCCATCATCTCTCCAAAACCGAAGGCCGCGAACACGAACAGAAGATGCCTCAGGTCGTGGTACTGCAGCAACACAGCGAGGCTCGCGGTGAAAAGCCCGGTGAAAAAACCGAGATACGGGATGAAGCTCAAAAATCCCGTCATGACGCCGACCGGCAGGGCCAGATCCAGGCCCGCGAGGCTGAGGCCTACAGTATAGAGCATGGCGAGCGCGACCATGACCGTGAGCTGGCCGCGCAGAAGCCCGCCCAATTGGACATCGGCCTCGCTCGCGAAGCGCGTCACGGGCTCGCGGCAGCGGCCCGGCAGGATCTCCACGGCGGTGGCGCAAATCTCGTCCCAGTCCCGCAACAGGTAGAACGTGACCACGAGGATCAGCATGAGCCGCGCGAGCGCCACGAGGATGTGCAGGCCGGAGGCGGTGGCTGCCGGCAGAAGCCGGGCGACATCGGCCCCCACGCCCTGCCATTGCGCGAGGATATGCCGCTTCAGCGCGTGGAGGTCCGGCGTATAGCGTCCATGGGTGGCGCGCAGGATGCGCGCCTGCAACCCATCCATGTAGGCGGGCGCGTGCGCGGTGAAGGTCGTGAACTCCTTTTGCGCCATGGGCACGAGCGCGAATGCCAGGGCGGCGGCCGCAAGCACCAGCAGCAGCAATAGGAGAAGTATGGTGGCGCTACGCGGCACGCCGGCGCGCTGCGCCCGCGAGACCAGCGGGTTGGCGATATAGGCGATGAGCGAGGCCAACAGGAACAGGGTGACCACCGGCGCCAGGACATAGATCACGGCACCCGCCGCCAGCACGACCGCGACGGCATACAGGACCCGGCGTTCAGTCTCTCCCAGCACGTCTCGCCTCGACCTCCCGCACGATCCCCCAAGTCCACAGATAGTGTCCGCCGCTTGCGATCGTCGTGACAAGGACCACGTAGACGAGGGCCGTCTGGATGTGGGCGACATGGAAGGCGAAGGCGCGCTCGGTGAGCAGGAACACCACGAGCAGGATCTGGGTAAAGGTGTTGAACTTGCTCACCCGGCTCGGGTGCATCGATACCGGCCCGTACAGCGAGGTATAGACGAGATAGCCGCCGACGATGAGCGCGTCCCGGAAGGTCACCACGAGCACCAGCCAAAAGGGCACGAACGCGAGCAGCGCCAGCATGACGTAGGCGCTCACCAACAGGATCTTGTCGGCCAGCGGGTCGAGGATGGCGCCGAGCTGGCTCACGAAACCGAATCGCTTGGCGATGTAACCGTCCAGGCCGTCCGATATCCCGGCGATCAGGAACACCCACAGGGCCTCGAGGTAACGGTGATCCTTCAAGACCAGGATCAGAAGCGGCACGAACGCCATCCGCAAAAGCGTGATCATGTTGGGTAGATACTGCAGTCTCTTCACGCAGACGTCCCTCTGTCGCGGTGCCAGCCCCGGCCGCGCCTAGCCCCGGGCACCCGGGCGCGCCGACCGAAGTCAAGATTTACTTGCAGGGCCCCAGGCCCTAACATAACGGCCATCTCGGAGCCCCCCTGTGACAAAACCCCAGTGACCGAACCCAAGACCCCAAGCCCCTTGAGCTATCGCGCCGCCGGCGTCGACATCGAAGCCGGCGACGCCCTGGTCGAGACTCTGAAGCCGATCGCCGCCAAAACCACCCGCCCCGGGGTCCTCGCGGGCCTCGGCGGGTTTGGCGCGCTCTTTGCGCTGTCTGGGCGCTACCGCGACCCCGTACTGGTCTCGGGCACCGACGGCGTGGGCACAAAGCTCCTGCTGGCGATCGCGCTCGATCGCCATGACGAGATCGGGATCGATCTGGTCGCCATGTGCGCCAACGATATCGTCGTGCAAGGGGCCGAGCCGCTCTTTTTTCTAGACTACTTCGCCTCGGGCCGGCTCGACGTCGGCCGGGCCGGGCGTATTATCGCCGGAATCGGCCGCGGCTGCGAGTTGGCGGGCGCGGCCCTGGTCGGCGGCGAGACCGCGGAGATGCCGGGGATGTACCGCGATCAGGATTACGACCTGGCCGGCTTCTGCGTGGGGGCGGTGGAGCGTGAACGCCTGATCGACGGCCGCCGCGTCAAAAGCGGCGACATCATCCTGGGCCTGCCCTCCTCGGGGCTGCACTCCAACGGCTACTCCCTGGCGCGCGCGGTCATCGACCGGCGCGGGGCGGACCTCGCCGCAGCCGTCGGCGACCGCCGCCTCGACGACATCCTGCTCGCGCCCACGCGCATCTATGTGAAGGCCCTGCTCGCGCTCCATGCCGCGATCGACGTCCATGCCATGGCGCACATCACCGGCGGGGGGCTGCCTGGCAATGTCCCGCGCGTGATCCCCGAGGGCCGGCGCGCCGTCATCGACCGCTCTTCATGGTCGCGGCCCGCGATCTTCGGCTGGCTGCAGGAGGGCGGGGCCATCGCCGAGGAGGAGATGTACCGGACCTTCAACTGCGGCGTGGGCATGGTGGTGGTGGTCGATGCCGCCGACGCCGGGGTCGCCGAGGCCATCCTCCGCGATCACGGGGAGGCGCCGTTTGTCATCGGCCGCATCGACGAGGGTCCCGGCGAATTCGCATGGGCCTGAGACCGCCCTTGCGGGTCGCGGTCATGGTTTCGGGGCGCGGCAGCAACCTGCGCGCCCTGCACGAAAAGGCCCCCGAACAGGGCTATGGGATCATCGGGGTGGTCAGCAACAACCCCACGGCGCCGGCCGTCGACTACGCGCGCGACCAGGGCCTTGCGGTGCGCATCGTCGATCATCGGCCGTTTGCCACGCGCGCGGCCTTCGAGCGCGCCCTGGCGGCGGAGCTGGACGATCTGGCCCCGGACGTCATCGCGCTGGCCGGCTTTCTGAGGGTCCTGGGCGCGGACTTCGTGGGCCGCTACCGGGGACGCCTGCTCAACATCCACCCCTCGCTTTTGCCGGCGTTCCCCGGACTCGACACCCACCGGCGCGCCCTGGCAGCGGGCGCGCGCTTCCATGGCGCCACGGTGCACCTCGTCACCGACGCCGTTGATGGCGGCCCGATCATCGCCCAGGCCGGACTCGCGGTGAACCCGGAAGAATCCCCGGCGACGCTCGCCGCGCGCGTGCTCACCCTCGAGCATGCGCTCTACCCCTATGTGCTGGGCTGCTGGGCGCGCGGCGAGACCAGCGACCGCTAATCAGCCCCACGCTTCCCCTCGGCCCGCCTCGGGCATAAACTCCGCTAAGTTTCGGAATAAATAACAATAGGGCACCGTCCCACCACCCGAGGAGAATCAAATATGGGCATCCGTCAGTTGTTATGCCGCTCGCGGGAGTTCAAGAAGACCCTGGAGGCCAGTCGCCCGCGCCTCTACCGCATCGCCTATGCCTGGACCCACAACCCCTCCCTGGCCGACGATCTGGTCCAGGAGACGCTCACCAAGGCCTGGCAAAAACACGATCAGCTCCGCGACCCCGGGGCCGGGGAGGCATGGCTTTTCAGCATCATGACCAACTGCTTTCGCGACCACCATCGGCGCGAACGCGAGGCCGAAGACATCGATGACATGGACATCGCGTGCGACCATTGCCTCGAGACCGAGCACCTGCGCTCGGAACTCGCCGCGCGCGTGCGCGCCGCCATCGCGAGACTCCCCCAGGGACAGAGGCAGGTCGTGACCCTGGTTGATTTAGAAGGTTTCTCTTATAATGAGGTCTCGTCCATACTGGGCATACCGGGCGGGACCGTCATGAGTCGGCTGTGCCGCGCGCGCGCGGCCTTGAAGGCCCTGTTGCTCCCGGACATGGCGGTCGCCACACCAAGGATGCGGAGAGTGAAATGACCGAATCGGAAGGACCCCCCGGACTCTCGGATGAGTTCCTCAACGCCTTCGTTGACAACCAGATCGACGGCGATGAGAAGGGTCGTGTCTATCCGCTCATAAACAGCGACCAGGAACTGAACCGCAAGGTCTGCGAATTGCGCAAGGTCTCGGATCTGGTGCGGCTCGCCTACGACAACCCGCCGGCGCCCGAACGCCGCGAAACGCCGCGCCGGCACCTCGGCGCGCGCCTGACCCCGCTGATCGCGCCCATCGTGCTTTTGATCGGGGTGACGCTCGGCTGGTCGCTACGCGCCTTGTGGGCCCCGTCGGTGCCGCCGCGCCCGGTGACGGCGATCGCGCGCGCCACGACCCGCCTTACCACCAAGGTGCTGTTTCACCTGGACAATGGCGACCGCACCCATATGCGCCAGGTGCTCGAGGAGGCCCAGCATCTCCTCGCCCGTTACCACGCCGATCACCGGCAGGCGAAGGTCGAGATCCTGGCCGACGGCCCGGGCCTCGCGCTCTTGCGCCGCCATTTGTCGCCCTTTTCGGCGCGCATCGCCGCCCTCCAGGCGCGCTATCCGAACCTGATATTCGCCGCGTGCCAGGACACCATCAACCGCCTCAAGCGCCGCAAGGGCATCGATCCGCACCTCTTGCCGCAGGCCGTGATCGTGCCCTCGGCGATCGCCGAGATCGTCCGCCTCCAGCACCGCGGATGGACCTATGTCCGTGTGTGAGCGGGGCCTCATGCGGGCTCGCGCAGGGCGAAATCGCAGCATGCCGCTCCTGGCTCTCGGGCTATGCCTGCTGAGCGGGCTGGCGCGGGCCCGCACCTTCGTCTACGTCGCCAATTACAATAACAGCACGGTCAGCGTCTATGCCGAGCACGGCAAGGGCCGCCTCGTCGCATCGCAATCGATGCCGACGCCCGGGGGCCCGGAGTCGGTCGTGGCCGATCCGCTGGGTTATGTGGTCACCGCCGACAGTCTCGCGCACGCCGTCAGCGCCTACCGGATAGACCCCGCCGACGGCAGGCTTGCGAGCGCCGCGGTGCGCCCTCAAGGGCCAAACACCAATCCGTTCAGCGTGACCGCAAGCCCGGGCGGACGCGACATCTATGTCGCCAACAGCGGCGACGGCACGGTGGGCATCTACCGCATGCGGGGCCCGCAAGGCGTGCTGATCCCCGACGGCCGCGTCCATGAGGCGCCGGGCGCCAAGCCCTACTCCGTGACCTTCACGCCAAACGGGCGCTACGCCTATGTCGCGAACTTCGGCAACGCCACGATCGGCATGTACCGACGGGCGCCGGGCCATGCGGCGCTCATGGCCCTGGGGGTGTTTCATGAACCCCCGGGCGACGGCCCTTATGGGCTCGCGGTCGGCCCCGACGGACGGTTTTTGTACGTCGCCGACTTCCGCGCGAACGTCCTTCTGGTGCTGGCCATCGGCGCCAACGGCCGGCTGACCCTGAAAGACCGGGTGACCGAGCCCTTCGACCACCACCCGGATTCGCTGGTCATAGACCCGAGCGGCCGCTACCTCTTCGTCGCCAACACCAGCGCCAACGACATCTCGATCTTTCGCATCGACCAAGCCAATGGCCGCATCGCGCACGTCGGGCGCGTGCCGACCGGCGGCTATCCCTTCTCCCTCACGCTCGACACGGCGGCGCGCTTCGTATTCGCGGTCAACTTCGGGAACAGCACGATCAGCCGTTATCGCCTGGACCGCAGCAGCGGCCTGCTCACGGCCATAGGCACGACCGCCGAGGCCTCCGATGCCGACCCCTACAGCATTACCGCCTTCACGGTCCCGGGGCGGGGCGCTCGCCAGACTCGCGGAACCGCCGGTAGTCATTGATCATCCGGGCGTGATCGAAAGCGAGCGGCACGGCGATGCGGCGGACATCGGCGATCTCGGCGCGCCGCGCATCGTCTCCGGCCTGCGCCACGCCGGCGGCATGCGCGATATAGACGAGCGATACCGTATGGCCGCGCGCGTCGCGGGCCGGATCGGAATAACAGCCGAGCAGCGCCTCCAGCGTCACGACAAGGCCGGTCTCCTCACGGGCCTCGCGGCGCGCGGCATCCTCCACCCTCTCGCCGACATCCACGAAGCCGCCGGGCAAGGCCCAGCCCCATGGCGGATGGCCGCGCTCGATCAGGATCACGCCGTGCGGGTGTCCCTCCGGACGGATAATGATGTCGACTGTCAAAAGGGGGGTCTGGGGGGCTGCCATCATTATCCTCGGTCCATGCTACAATGACTCTCGCCATGGAACAGATTACCGCGCCCTCAGGACAGGTGGTAGAGTTGCGTCAGGTCTTCCACGAGACCGGGGCACGGCTCCTGCGGGTCATCATACGCGATGGCGCCAAATATTTTACCGTTGAACTCGATGCCGCGACCGCCCACGATTGGGGGACGCGCATGCGGGATTGGGCGGGCGACAGCGCCCGGGATACGCAAGACCGCTGATGGCGGGCCGCCGGCCGGCCCGGAGCATGGCGTGTCGAGACGGCCCCGGCGTTTTCTATTCATGAGAGGAAGAGAGCATGTTTCAAGGTCTTATCGTCTTGCCGTGGTGGGGCTATGTGGTGGTCGCGCTCGTCGTGACGCACATCACGATCGCGTCGGTCACCATCTACCTGCACCGTCATCAGACGCATCGGGCCTTGGATCTGCATCCCGCGATCGCGCACTTCTTCCGCCTGTGGCTGTGGCTGACGACGGGCATGGTGACCAAGGAATGGGTGGCCATCCACCGCAAGCATCACGCGCGCTGCGAGACCGAGGACGACCCGCATAGCCCGCAGGTGCTGGGCCTGAAAAAGGTCTTCTGGGAGGGCGCGGAACTCTATCGCGCCGAGGCCAAAAACACCGAGACCCTCGCCAAGTTCGGGCACAACACCCCGGACGATTGGCTGGAGCGGCATGTATACACGCGCCATAGCGCCATGGGCATCGCCCTCATGCTCGTCATCAACCTGGCCTGCTTTGGCGCGCTGGGTCTTACGATCTGGGCGATCCAGATGATGTGGATCCCGGTCATGGCGGCCGGCGTGATCAACGGCGTGGGCCATTACTACGGCTACCGCAACTTCGAGTGCGCCGACGCGGCCACCAATATCGTGCCGATCGGCCTCCTGATCGGGGGCGAGGAGCTGCACAACAATCACCACACCTACGCCAGTTCCGCCAAATTCTCCTGCAAGCCCTGGGAGTTCGACATCGGCTGGGGCTATATTCGCACGCTCGAGATGCTGGGCCTCGCCACGGTCAAGAAGGTCGCGCCGGTACCCACCTACACCCAGCCCAAAGAGGCCTGCGATCTCGATACCGTCAAGGCGGTCATCCATCACCGCTTTCAGGTCATGGCGCGCTTTGCCCGCGAGGTCTTGCACGAGGTCCATGGCGAGGAGGTCCGCAAGGCCGCCGCCGCCAATCGTCAGGCCGCCAAGATCCTGAAGGACGCGCGGCGCCTCATGGTGCGCGAAAAGGCCCTCATCGGCGAGGCCGGATACCGCCAGCTGCAAGAGATTCTCGCGACCAACAGCACCCTGCAGACGGTCTACACCATGAAGGAGCGCCTCCAGGACGTGTGGCGCCGCTCGGCCACCACCCAGGAGCAGCTCCTCGAGGCCCTGCAGGAATGGTGTCACCAGGCGGAGGCCACGGGCATAAAGGCCCTCCACGACTTCGCGACCGCCATCCGCACCTACGCGGCCACGCAAATCGCCGCCTGAGAGGGCGCTTAAGGCGAGACGGACCCCAAGCCCTTTGGGCTATAGGGGCCCCGCTCAGGCGTGGCCGGCCATCTCCAGGCCGCGCGCCAGGCGCTCGTGCAGGGGGCTCGTGCGCGGGAAGTGCGCCTTGAGGAAGGCCATCTGATCGGCAAGCACGCGGCGGCCCTGCAGATAGATGTATTCGGCATGCGTCGGCACGAACGGAACGGCGAGCAAGGCCATGCCGGCCTCCTCGGGCGTCCGCCCGGCCTTATGATTGTTGCAGCGCTTGCAGGCCGTCACGACATTGTTCCAGATATCGTGGCCGCCGCGACTCAAGGGCGTCACATGGTCGCGCGAGAGATCGCGGACCGAGAATCGCGCGCCGCAATAGAGGCATAAGCGCGCATCGCGGGCAAACAGGGCCGGATTACTGAGCGGCGGCACATAATGGTCACGCTGGCGGGCCAGCTGGCCATTCTCCCCATAGGTGGCGAGAATGGAGTTGACTTCGATGATGCTGCGCCGGCCGGTGGCGGCGTTATAGCCGCCATGAACCCGGTACAAGAGGATGCCGCACGTGTAGGCCACCTGCCCGAGGTGGCAGATGCGCACCGCCTCGCGGAAATCAATCCACTCGAGCGGCATGCCGGCAACATCCGTACGCAACACTTGTTGACTAAGCGGGTACATGGCAACCTCGGGCGGCCCCGGCCGCCATCTGCAGCAATGGACCTCAACAGAGGGTTGCCGGTAATATACCGGGCACGGGACGCAAGGACAAGAGAGCCCGGCCCCCATTTTGCAGGGGACAGAGGCGTCTCGCATGAGGGGGGTCCACGGTGGCCCCGCGGGCCCGAAACGCCGGACGCCGCGGTCCCGAGGACCTCAAAAAGCGTGGTCTACTTGATCTTCGCCTCGCGGTAGGGGACATGCTTGCGGGCGATGGGATCGAATTTCTTGATCTCGAACTTCTCGGTCATCGTTCGTTTGTTTTTCGTGGTCGTGTAAAAATGACCGGTATCGGCGCTCGACACGAGCTTGATCTTGTCACGCATGACGGTCTCCTAAAACGATTCGCCGCGGGCGCGCATCTCGGCCAAGACGACATCGATGCCCTTCTTGTCGATGGTCCGCAAGGCGTGATGCGATAAACGCAGGCGCACCCAGCGCTTCTCACCCTCGACCCACAACTTGCGGTAATGCAGATTGGGCAGAAACCGCCGACGCGTCTTGTTGTTGGCATGCGACACATTGTTGCCGCTTATGGGCCGCTTGCCGCTGACCTGGCATACCTTGGACATGGGAACCCCC
>DAHWGZ010000419.1 GCA_027335965.1 Acidiferrobacter sp. | reverse complement strand
TATGCTCTTTTCCAGCACGAAGGAACGCGCCCCGCTCTCCGTGATGCGCACTCCAAAGCCCTTGATCTCGTCATCCCAGTGGAGCGTATAGCCCTTCTCCGGGGGTACCAGGGCGTCTACTGTCCGTTTGGTGATCTTCATGGCGCTTCCTTGTGTAGGACGTGTGTAGGATTGCGGCGTCAAATGGCCTCAAACAACCTGGGATGAATAATAGGCTTAAAACAAAGGATATTCAAGTGAATTAAAAGGAACGGGGCTTCATGTAGGATGGACGGTAGGCCAGAAAAACAGGACTGAAAATCCTCGTGTCGGTGGTTCGATTCCGCCCCTGGGCACCAATAAAAACAAAGACTTACGGCACATCCCGCAAAATCCCATTTTCCCCGCGTAAGCACTATGTAAGCCCTTAGGGCGACTTTGGGGGGTCTGGCACGCCTACGGATACGTTCCCTAATGTTCGGAAACGTGATGCTCGTCGCTAGGCGGCTCATCCCCCATCGGGCCCCGGGTTGAGCGCCAATCATAATTACCCGCCCGCTCGTCTCGGTTTCGCGGGGGAGGCGTGCGGCCAACAATTTCACGAATAAAGCCGGTTCATCGCGCGCGATCTGCATATGCCGCTCGACACCGCCAAGCGCCGCGAAGGCGTCGCGGTCGGTGCTTGCGCCAGGCCATCGGTG
>DAHWGZ010000418.1:448-682 GCA_027335965.1 Acidiferrobacter sp. | reverse complement strand
CCCACTACTCCTATAAGTCCCTTCCGATTCATCAGTTTGCATCTCCTATCATGACTCCTATTCGCCGGGCCGCCTCTCGTGGTACGCGAACCCTTTGGCTCATCATGCCAAGGCCGAAGCCATCGGCACGCCCCATGGACACCGGCATGCTGCCATGCCGGTGCTCAGGCCGGTGCGGCAAGCACCAACGAGAAATAGCCGTTGTCCGACTCCTCATGGCGACACCAGCCAAAA
>DAHWGZ010000418.1:0-438 GCA_027335965.1 Acidiferrobacter sp. | reverse complement strand
CATGCCTTCCGGCGTGAATTTGCGGCTGATCTCCGTCAGTATAGTCTCGTCGCGCGCAAAGGACGCGACAAGACCGATGCGCGCAAGCGTGACGGTGTGCATACTGCGCGCACGCAGATGCATCTCGACCTGGCCCTCGTGCTCATTGAAAAACGCCACATGCATAAACCGGCGTTCATCGAAATCCGCGCCCAGCCGCGTGTTCAAGACCCTGAGAAGATTCATGTTGAATTGCGCGGTGTAGCCGTGAGCGTCGTTGTAGGCGGCATCGAGGATACGCTTGTCCTTGATGCGATCAAAACCGAGCAGGAGATAGTCTTCGGCATGCATGGTGGCACGCAGCGCTGTGAGAAAAGTTACAGCCTCGTCATGGCTTAGGTTGCCTATGGTGCCCCCAAGGAACAGGAACAGGCGCGGACCCCTGGAATGTGGCAGCGC
>DAHWGZ010000417.1 GCA_027335965.1 Acidiferrobacter sp. | reverse complement strand
TCCTCGGCATCGCGCCGTCCGGCGCAGGCCTCGAGGCGATTATTGGCAGCCACCGTCTCCAGGGGTTCCACGAGATAACGGCGCCCATGGCCGGCGGGTCCACGACGTACACCCTTGATGGTATCGGCGACCTGAGGGGCCACCGCCAGAAGGAGCCGTGATCCACTCGCGACAATGGCCTCATCGGCCTCATCGGTGACGCCGAGGGCCGCCAGGCGCTGTCTTAGCAAGTCCTCGACATCGGCGCGCCCCTTGCTGATCTCCTGGGCCAGCTCCGCGAGTCTCGGGCTCGCCGTGTCATTCACGCGCCCGCCCGGCGTCACCGCGGCATCCAGCTGCGCGAGCAGTTGCGGCGCGAGCACCAAAGCCCCTTCGTCGGGGTACAAGTCCGGATACTGCGCCCACAAGGCGCGCAGGCTCACACCCGCACGTATCAGTTGGGCGATATGGGCGAGCGCGGTCCCGGCCAACGCCGCGCGCGCCTGGCCGGCCTGGCGCAGGGCCGCACGGATATCCGGCAGGCGCGGCAAGACGGCCGCCCCCTGCTCGATGGCGCGCCGCGCGGCGGTCACCGCCCTTTGCAGGGCCTGGGCGGCGGCAATATCGGGGGCCGGGACCAGCGCGCGCGCGGCATCCGCCCCGTAAGGGGTGGCCGGCAAGCGCTCCATGAGGCGTCGGACGGCTG
>DAHWGZ010000416.1 GCA_027335965.1 Acidiferrobacter sp. | reverse complement strand
GCCGATTACTTGTCGAATTGGATCAAAATCCTTCGGAATGACAAGAAGGCGATCTTGACGGCGGCCGCGCAGGCCTCCAAGGCCCACGCCTTCATTAAGGGATTGCTGGCCGACCAGGGACAGGCGGCGGCGTAGGGCGCGGAGTGCCGGGCGCTTGTAGGCGCCCGGCCGACCCACCGGGTAAAACGCCAGTCCAAACCGCGCTGGGGCGGCTGGCGGTCAGCGCCGCGCCGCCGACCCCCTTATACCGCCCCCCTATTTACGGTGACGCGTCATCGAAACAGCTTGATTAAATATGACGCGTCATCTATAATAGGCACAGAAACGGCACAGGAGCCACGACATGAGCAGGCAAACCAAGGGGTCCGTGAGCAGGGCAGGCAACCGGGTCGGCGACGACAAAACCCAGTCCCCCACCGGCCGTTCGGCCGGCAATGAGCGCGGCCGACCGGCCAGCCCCGTTCCGCGCGCCATTCGCAACGCCGAGGCGGCGAGGCGCTACAGGGCCCGCAAGAGGATGGAGAGGGAGGCGCGGCGGGATCCGCGTCAACCCTTGCGGTCGGCAATCATTGATCTATCCGCGGTGGCGGCGTGGAGGCGGCAATAACTTAGCGAGCGTGGTCCTACCGGATCATATCCCTGTCGCGTTGACCAAGCGGCTGGGCACGTCCTCAGCCAAGTCAGCC
>DAHWGZ010000415.1 GCA_027335965.1 Acidiferrobacter sp. | reverse complement strand
TTTTCGTCCGAAGGCCAAAAACGAAGGGACGAAATAGACAAGTCGTTTGATTGGTGGCGGTGTTACATGGAAAGTCAGGGGACCCAGGAAAAGCCGCGCAAAGGCAAGCAGCCCGCTCGGCCCCTTCCTGGCCTTGCGGCCCAGGACGGGGAATGCGCCGGCGAATGTTCAAGGAGCGGTTGGCGAGGGCTCGATGAGCGGGCCCGGTCGGGTCGCCCCCGGGCTTCCCCCCAGAGCTCACCGTTGAGATCAAGGCGCTGGCCTGCCGCGCTGCCCGCGGCCTTGGGACTCCCCTTGTCGCGGCTGAGTCTCGCCGATGTGCGCCAGCACGCCGAGCACACCGGCCTGGTGGCGCGAATCAGCGACAGCACCATCTGGCGCTGGCTCAACGAGGACGCGATCCGTCCCTGGCAGCATCGCTGCCGGATTTTTCCCCGCGATCCCCAGTTTCAGGAAAAGGCCGCGCGCGTCCTCGACCTGTATGCCCGCTGTTGGGAGGATCGGGTCCGGCGCGAGGCCCCGTGGCAGATCGTCGTGTTCAGTCTCGGCATGTATCTCGTCGTCTATGGTCTGCGCGATGCCGGGCTCACGGCATGGCTCGCGCGACTGCTTCAAGGCTTCGCGGCCCACGGGCTCATGATGGCGACCATAGACATCATGTATTGACCTGCCCGGCCTCAAGCGACGTG
>DAHWGZ010000414.1 GCA_027335965.1 Acidiferrobacter sp. | reverse complement strand
GCCACGGCGGCCGCGGTCTCGGCTGACTCGATACCCTCAGCGATGGTGATGACATCGAGGTCAGTGGCCATGCGCGCGATGGCCGCGACCATGGTATCGACACGGCTATCGCGGCCCACGCGGGCAATGAGGGCCTGCTCTATCTTGAGAAAGGTGATGGGGAGGTCGGCGAGATACAGAAACGACGAGTAGCCGCTGCCGAAATCATCGAGCGCAAGGCGCACACCGGCGGCCAGCAGTGGGTCAAGCTCGCGCGTTAAAGTCGGCAGATGCGGGATGAGCGCACGCTCGGTGATTTCGACTACAAGTGAGCGTAGCCGCGGGTCGTCCGTGGCCCGTGGCGTCCCGCAAGCGGCCACCACGCCAGCCAGACGCGCCAGACGGTCAGGGGCCGTCAAGAGCGCAGTGGAAATATTTACGAAATGCAGTCGCGCCGACTCACCCAGGGCCCGGCGTCTGTGACATCGGGCCAAGGTCTGGCTGAGCACGGTTTCATCGACGACCGACAGAAGACCGGACGCTTCGGCCGTCTCGATGAAGGCTTGTGCGGGGCGGATGGTCCCGTCGCGCAGAACCCAGCGCGCTAGGGCCTCCTCGGCCACAACGTCCCCCTCGGCGAGTGTGATTATCGGCTGATAAGCGGCGCGGATACGGCCTTCGGCCAAGGCCGCCTGGAGAGAGGCACCTGAC
>DAHWGZ010000413.1 GCA_027335965.1 Acidiferrobacter sp. | reverse complement strand
GCCGGAAGGGAACTGGGTGCGCCCAGGGGGCCGTTTGCGGGGCTCATGGCGAAGGTGGTGACATCGCCTTGGCCGGCCTGGGCCCAATCGGAGGCATACAGATGCAGGCCATCGGGCGCGATCGCTGCCGCGCTCGGGCCTTGGTCGGCGATATTCGTGGTGCAGGCATTACAGGTATAGGCGCTGGCCGGTGTCCCGAGCGTCCCGCCGGGCTCTATGGGGTAGGCGGCGATCGAGGTCGTGGACTGGTTGACCACATAGAGGGTCTGGGGCTGCAGGGTCACGGTGACTGGCACACTCAGGGCGGCGGCCGGCATAAGCCGGGTGCGTAGTACCGCGCTCGAGGTCAGGGTGGCCCCCGATGCCCCTGGCGACAGGGCGTAGGCCAGCAGATCGGCGCGACTCCCATTGCTCACGAACACGTAATGGCCGCCGGGAGAGGCGGTAATCGCGGTGGCGGTGCCGCGGCCCGCGAGGGGCGCGGATGGGCCGCCGATGGTTCCACCGCTTGCCGGATAGTAGGCGGTCTCAATGCCGCTCGATGCATTACTCGATGCGTTACCGGTGATCGCAAGCCCGTTCCCGGTGACTGTTATGGCTACCGGGGTGAGGCCGCTTGGCAGCGGCTGCGAGTTTTGCGAGTTGAGCGCCCCGCCGGCGCCAGCGGTGAAGGCCACCACATCCGTCGACG
>DAHWGZ010000412.1 GCA_027335965.1 Acidiferrobacter sp. | reverse complement strand
ATCAGGGCGTACTTCACTTCGATTGTCTCGCTGCGAAGTACGCCGAGGTTTTTTTAAGAAAATGTTCTCCTCTTCCAGGCGCGCCAGATCCCGCTTCAGGCGGGCCACCTCGGCCTCTTTCAGCCGCTGCGCCTCGGTGACAGTGCCCTCTATCTGGCGCTTGCGCCGCCAGGCATAGATTTGCGTCTCGGCGATCCCCAGATCCTGGGCCACCAGCGCCACCCCATCCCGCTCAGCGCGCTTCAGAGCTTGGTCTTTGAATTCGTCACTGTAACGCTTCCGAGTCGTCTTCTCGGTTGGCTTCTTCGCTTTCATTCGTTCACCTCAGGTCAAGATTGTATTCTCTTAACCGGGTGTCCGGGAGACCGGGGGAGGATCAGGACAGGCCCCCCATAGGATGAGTGATCCCCATTGCCAGTGCAAATCCGGTAGGTTCTCCGCCACAAGAGACCTTCACGTATCCCTCGGGGTGGGGTGGTTCCGTCGCGTGCTGTGGGGCAAAATGGGACCAGAGCGCCTTTCCGGCAACCAAGATGTGAGTGGGTCTTAACTCGTCGAGCGTTTCCTTGAAGGCCTCGCGGGCATCGTCCCGCTGGTTATCTGTCAATAGCCTCCATTCGCCCCGGTAATCGGGTCCCAAAGCCTCCTGAATATAATTCGCGAACGCGACGCTATTCCAAGACTGCCTTCTC
>DAHWGZ010000411.1:371-692 GCA_027335965.1 Acidiferrobacter sp. | reverse complement strand
AGCGACCGTGCCGGAAGCCCATTTCCAGAGCTTGACCACCGGCATCGTGATCTGTGATCGCTATAGTGCGTACAAGAAGCTCGCGCGGACGATGGGCTTTCTGCTGGCGTTTTGCTGGGCGCACGTGCGCCGGGATTTTCTGACCCTGGCGCGCGGCTACCCGGAGCAAGAGGCCTGGGCGATGGCCTGGGTGGCGCGTATCGGCACGCTCTACACCCTCAATAACCAACGCCTAGTAGCCACGGAGGACCGTGTGGCCTTCGACCAGTGTGAGATCGCGCTCCACGCCCATCTCCAGCGCATGGTTGATGACCGCGACGC
>DAHWGZ010000411.1:0-361 GCA_027335965.1 Acidiferrobacter sp. | reverse complement strand
AGCGACCGTGCCGGAAGCCCATTTCCAGAGCTTGACCACCGGCATCGTGATCTGTGATCGCTATAGTGCGTACAAGAAGCTCGCGCGGACGATGGGCTTTCTGCTGGCGTTTTGCTGGGCGCACGTGCGCCGGGATTTTCTGACCCTGGCGCGCGGCTACCCGGAGCAAGAGGCCTGGGCGATGGCCTGGGTGGCGCGTATCGGCACGCTCTACACCCTCAATAACCAACGCCTAGCCTACAAAGGGAGGCCCCCCGGCTCTGCCGGGGAGGCAGTAAAAGTTTGGGCTCTATCCGACTTTCCCCACGGTATCGGCTTGATAATCAGGTAGGTCTGGTAGGTGTGGCGGCGTAAACGGGCC
>DAHWGZ010000410.1 GCA_027335965.1 Acidiferrobacter sp. | reverse complement strand
CCACCGTGATCCTCCCCTTGAGTTGACGTTGACAGCCATGTCCGCCGCTCCCGGCGGGCGATGGCATCGACGCATCAGACAATACCACAGCGTGTGCGAGAACGCGGCCCTCCCCCCATGAACCTCTCAAGAAACATTTCTTAACATATTGATTGACTTTCTGTCATGAAGTGTCCGGTTGGCCCGGCACGGGCTTCATGCCCATCGTGTCGGCGCGCTGCACCCGATGCCCGAGCGCCCGTTCGCGATAGCGTTCCTCGTAGACAAAAACGGATTCATGACCGGGGCACGAACTCAACCAAAAAGAGCAGGCGCCGCTTCCCTCCAGACGTTGCACCCACAGCGCAAGCCGGTCTGATCCCAATAGAGGATCCACATAGTCCCGTCTGCGGTTGGTGCAAAGAAAGAGGGCACCGGTCAGAGAGGAAGCCATCCCTTGCTTCACCGATGTCGTCGGTCCTTCGTCCGGCGCGATCACCGCGGCCTTTCGGCCCGGTGCCGCCCAAGCGGACTCCACCACACGAAGCCAAGGCGCAATCACGCCCGTGCGGCGGCCCTGCCGACACGAACCTGTTCCGTGGCCGCGTCGATGACAGTCGCGCCTTAGGAAACGGCGCACTGTCAAACGGGCGAGTCGCCGATCCCGCTCCGTCTTTGTTCGGTGTCGGCTGTGCGCGCCGAGCGCGCCATACCGC
>DAHWGZ010000040.1 GCA_027335965.1 Acidiferrobacter sp. | reverse complement strand
TGGCACGCCCGGCAGGAATCGAACCTGCAACCAACGGCTTAGAAGGCCGTTGCTCTATCCATTGAGCTACGGGCGCCTCGTTCCTGTTGGTCGGGGTAGAGGGATTCGAACCCCCGACACCCTGCTCCCAAAGCAGGTGCGCTACCAGGCTGCGCTATACCCCGAGCATGCCTTCGCCCGATCTGGCGAAGGGGCAAAAATATACGCGGAGCAGCCGACTTCGTCAATGATCGCGTAGCCATCCGGACACGCGCCATGGACCCCATGGATTATGGCTTGGCCACGTCCGTGGGTCATGGGATGATAGGGCTTTCTTCCGGATGACCTCTATGACAGCGCGCCTCATCGACGGCAAACAAATCGCCGCGTCTCTCCTCGCCGATATCAAGGAGCGGGTCGATGAGCGTGAGCGCCATGGCCTGCGCCGCCCGAGCCTCGCGGTCATCCTGACCGGTGATGACCCGGCCTCTGCCATCTATGTCCGCAACAAGACCGAGGCCTGCAAGCGCGTCGGCATGACGTCCGTCCCATACTGCCTGAAGACCGCCCCGAGCGAGGCCGATCTCCTGGCGCTCGTCACGCAGCTAAACGAGGACGAGGGCATCGACGGGATCCTGTTGCAGTTGCCGCTTCCCGCCCCTTTGCGCCCGGACCTCTTCATAGAGCGCATTCTGCCGACCAAGGATGTCGACGGGTTCCACCCCTACAACATGGGCCGCCTCGCGGTGCGTCGCCCGGCGTTGCGGCCGTGCACGCCGGCTGGGGTGATGACGCTCCTCAGCCATACGGGCGTGCCGCTGCGCGGGCTCCATGCGGTCGTCGTCGGGGCCTCGAACCACGTCGGGCGGCCGATGGGCCTTGAGCTCTTGCTGGCGGGGTGCACGGTGACGACCTGCCATCGGTTCACCAACGGCCTGCGTGGGCATGTCGAGACGGCCGACATCCTGATTGCCGCCGCCGGCAAGCCGCATCTCATACCCGGGGACTGGATCAAGGAGGGCGCGATCGTGATCGACATTGGCATGAACCGCCTGGCAAACGGGCATCTGGTGGGCGACATCGACTTCAAGGAGGCAGAAAAACGAGCAGGGTGGATCACGCCGGTACCCGGTGGGGTAGGACCGATGACGGTCGCCACCCTGCTCGCCAACACGCTCGCGGCCGCCACGCTCCGATCTTCGTCATGAAGCCGGAGTGAGCGGCCGGAGGTGCCGCGCGCCGGGCTTTTCGATAGCCCTCCCGGCGCGCGGTTATCAGACTACTGGCTGGAGCTGCTCTTCTTCGTGGTCGAAGACGTCCCCGACTTCATCGACGACATGCCGCTGGTCGAGGAAGTGCCGGCCGCTGGCGCCGCCGACCCGCTGGTCTTCGATGAGCTGGTGCTCGGGCTCGTGGTCGCGCCCGTGCTGGAGGACGAGCTAGCGGGCTTGGCGGTCGTCGACGACGTGCTGGTGTTGGCGGCCTTATGGCAGCCGGCTAGCGCGAAAAGGACGGCCGATGCAAGGATCAATTTCTTCATTATGATCTCCGGTACATTGGGGGTTTAACGGAGCACACGCTCCAGGGACCCATTATATCCAATGTAGGGGCCGCCGAAAGCAAGAGTTTTTTCGAGGGCACCCCATTTCGGGAATTTTCGCGCGATTATGCCCTAAAACTTGCATGATGGGCCTATTTGTGCCTAGATGCGGTAGCGATCACGGAGATACGGCAGCGCCCAGGGGCGCAGCCGCTCGCGGACCGCGGGTTCGAGATGGCGAAAGGAGCGCACCAGGCCGCGGCACGACGCGGCCCCGCAGGCGCACGGGAATCCCGGAAAATCCGCCTCATCAATCGCGCAGGAGTAATCCCACGTTATCTCCTCGTGGGCGGCGATGTCGCGCAAGGCCATGAGCACCAGGCCGTCGGCGAAACCCGCGTTCGGCGCGCATGAATGGTTCACGAAGTCGTCGGCCGCCCCGGAGGGGCCGAGATATAGGTCGTCTGCCACCTGCAGGTGGTAGTCGGCGAAATCGACCTGCGCGCGCCCCAAAAGCGGCCCGCCAAAGCGGATCAGTGCGGCGCCCGCGGCGATCGATTCGCCGGCGAACACCCCGCGCCCGTGTTGCGGGCTCTCGCGAATGTAGATCATGGCAGCGGCCCCCTTCCCCCTCATGCTACACTTGCCCCCATGCGCGCCTACCTCGAGCTTATGCGTCATATCCTCGACCACGGAGTCGCCAAAGACGATCGCACCGGGACCGGGACCTTGAGCGTGTTTGGATACCAGATGCGTTTTGCGCTCGACGAGGGCTTTCCTCTCGTCACGACCAAGCGCCTGCATCTGCGCTCCATCATCCACGAGCTTCTGTGGTTCCTCAAGGGGGACACAAACATCCATTACCTGCATGAGCAGGGGGTCCACATCTGGGATGAATGGGCGGACGCCAATGGCGATCTGGGGCCCGTCTACGGCGCCCAGTGGCGCTCATGGCCGGCGCCGGATGGTGGGACCATCGACCAGATTCGCGACGTCGTCGAGGCGATCCGGCGCGATCCCGACTCCCGGCGGCTGGTGGTGTCGGCGTGGAACGTGGCGGCCCTGCCGCGGATGCGGCTTGCCCCCTGCCATGCGCTCTTCCAGTTCTATGTCGCCGACGGCCGGTTGTCCTGCCAGCTCTACCAGCGCAGCGCCGACGTCTTTCTGGGCGTGCCGTTCAATATCGCCTCCTACGCGCTCCTGACGCACATGGTGGCGCAGGTCACCGGGCTTCGGGTCGGCGATTTCATTCACACGCTGGGCGACGCGCACCTCTATCGCAACCATATCGATCAGGCGCGCGAGCAGCTGACGCGCGCGCCGCGCCCGCGCCCGCGCCTTGTGCTGAACCCCGGTGTCACCGACCTCTTCGCGTTTCGGTTCGAGGATATCGAGATCCGCGACTACGACCCCCATCCGCCCATCAAGGCCCCGGTGGCGGTATGAGGCTCGCCCTGCTCGCGGCGGTCGCGCGTAATGGCACCATCGGTCGCGACAATCGCCTCCCCTGGCACCTGCCGGACGACCTGCGCCGTTTTCGGATGCTGACGCTGGGCAGGACCGTCATCATGGGCCGCAAGACGCACGAATCCCTGCCGGGAGCCCTGCCGGGTCGGCACAGCATCATCGTGTCGCGGGATAGCGGCTATGAGGCCGCGAGGGAGGATGTGGAGGTCGTCGCATCCCTGGAGGATGCCCTGGGGCGCGCGCGCTCCACGGAGGTGTTCATCATTGGGGGGGCGAGCCTCTATGAGCAAACCCTGGCGCGCGCCGATCGCCTGTACCTGACCGAGATCGACGCCGATGTGGCCGGCGATGCCTTCTTTCCCTCGTATGATCGCGGGGAGTGGGAGACGTTCGCCGACGAGGCGCACCCCGCCGACGATCGCCACTCCCACGCCTTCCGCTTTCTGACCCTCGAGCGGCGCGCCCCCCAATTGCGAGGCGCTTAGGCGATCGCCCCCATCAGTTGTTCGGCGAGCGCGCGCTGCGCGGCACTGCCTTCTGCGCGCACCTCTTCAAGTATGCCGCTCGCGCCGTCCTTGTCTCCCATGTCGATATAGACGCGCGCCAGGTCGAGCTTGGTGTCGACGGCGTGCTCGTCGGGCGTGTCGGCCTCGAGCACCAGATCACCCTCCTCCGCCTCGCCGCGCACCGGCTCAAACGATATGTCGCCGCCAAACAGCGAATCGGCGGCCTGCTTGCCATTTGGGGTAGTCCCCAAGTTCAGATCGTTGGCCGTCAGGTCCTGGGCATCGTCCTCGTCGAAGCGGATCGCGAACTCGTCGGCGCCGCCTTCGGCGGCCTCCGCGTTCGTCTTGGCCGCGGGTTCCAGGGAATGATCCCACTGAAAGTCTACGGATTCGGCTTGGGCATCCACGGCCGATGAGGCGTCCGGTAGGCGCTTCTCGGGATGCTCCGCGAGTTCCGACGGGCGCCCCAGGTCGAGGGAAAAGTCCAGGTCGCCATTGTCGTGGGATTCGGAGCCCGTCTGCTTGCCGATAGTGGGCTCATTCGGCGAGGAATCGGCGGTCAGGATGTCGTCGCTCAGCGACCAGTCCAGGGCGCCCTCCTCGTCCTCGAGGCCCGTCGATGCGGCCCGCGGTGCGGACACCTCCGCGAGTTCGCGGGCTACGGCGGCAAAATCGATGCGATCCGAGATCCCGGCGCCGGACGCCGGCTCATCATCGCCCCCCAGGGGGCTCGCGGCGGGCTGCGGGTTGCGCACATTGCCCTTGAAGAGCGGGTTGGCGGGATCGAGCTTACGTCCGAGCTCCTCGACCTTCTGCCACGCCGGTCCACGTCCCTCGGAGGCCGCATAGATCTCCTCGGCGACGATCTCGAAGGTCTTCTTGTCGTTGCGCTGGAGATAGATCTCGAGCAGCTTCAGCTTCAGCTCGAGGCGCGCCGGTTCCTTGACCGTGGCCTCCCGCAGGATCTCCTCGGCCTGTTCGTCGCGCCCATAGGCGAGATAGACGTCCGCCTCCGCGAGGGGATCGACCTCGTCGGTATGCAGGGCGCCGCCGGCGTTGCCCTGGCTGAATTCGCTCAGAAACGAGACATCCGGGGTCTTTGGCAGCCCGGCCGTATCGGGCATGTGCCCTTCGGAGCTCAGTCCGCCCCCCGACAGGATGCTTTCCTCGAATTCCGCCATGCTCTGCCGGCGTCGCCGAATCGCCAGCAGTCCGCCACCCAGGACGATCACCAGCAAGGCCCCCAGGATCGGGGTGCGCTCCGAGCTCAGCAGGGTCGACAGGAACGACGGCGCGGGCGCCAGCGGCGGTAGCGGCTTGACCGGCGCCATCGGGTGCACGGGCTGGATCGGGCGCGGCTTGACCGCGGCCGCATCGTGCTTGACGGGGGCCGCGACGTGCTTGAGGGCGGCCGGCGCGGTCTTGGCGATGGTACCGGCGGCCGCGGCCGGCGCATGCGCCGCGTGCGCGGCCGCTTGCCGTTGCAACAAGGCGAGCTCCTGGTCTTCCAGGGTCATGAGGCGCCGCGTCTTCTGCAGCTCCTTTTTCAGGCGCTGCACGCGGTGCTCGAAGGATGCCGAACCGCTCGCCTTTCCGCCCCCGCCGGCCCCGGCGGCGGTGGTCAGCCGCGCGGCCTCGATGCGCAAGGGCCGCCGCGCGGCGGGCAGCAGGCGCGCCCGTGTGAGCGTCCCGGCCACCCCGGCGCTCGCCCCGGCGGCGGTCGCCGGGGTTTGGGCCAGACGGTTCCTGTAGCGCTGCCATGCCTGATCCTGGGAGGCAAGCCAGGTCGTGGCATGATGCGCGCTGACCGCGCGGATCTCCCGCGCCGTCGGGATTCTCAGGACCGAACCCGCGCGCAAGTCGTTCACGTTCTTATGAAAAAACGCCGCCGGATTGGCGCGCAGAAAGGCCTCCAGGGCCTGTGGCATGGTCCCGGCATGAGGCGCGGTGCGTACCGCCACCGCCCACAATGTCTCCCCGGGACGGATGACGGTGGTGGCCGGGTGTCGTGACCGCGGCAGGCGCGTCGGTGTCGGGGCCGCGGCCTCCGGGGCGATCGGCCGGGCGCGCGGCATGGAGCGGCTCTGCTGCACCACCGTGATCCCGCTGGTCGGGTTCAGGAGCGCGGTATACACATGCATCAAGGAGCCGCCCGACCAACGTACGTGCAGCAGAAAATGCAGGAACGGCTCATCGATCGGCTGGCGGCTGCGCAGCAGGATCTCATAGCTGTTTCCAACGCGCTGGACGCGGCAGTGGATCGCGCGCAGGGTCCGCGACTTGCGCAGCCCGGCGGCCGTGAAGTCGGCGCTGGAGGCAAGGGCCACGTGCACGGAGTGACGTTCGCCGCGGTGCAGCGACAAGAGCGGGATCTCGGCGCGCAGCGGTTGCCCGAGGTTCGAGGTGACCGCAAGCGGCCCAAGGCCCAAGGCCTGCGCGAACGGCGCATAGAATAGCGCGGTCGCCCAAAGGATGGGGGCCATTCTCGACCGATGTTTGCGATTCTTCGCCATTACGCCTGCTCCTGGGGGCCCATTTCGCTCCCCGAGATTTCATGGATTTCGAGGGTCTTCTTGAGAAATCCCTCGAATTGGTTCTTCGGACTATAGACTATAAAAACGTCGCCACCAAACGCTCGGCGATCTGGATGCTGTTCAAGGCCGCGCCCTTGCGCAGATTGTCCGACACCACCCACAGATCGAGTCCGCGGGGGTGCGACAGGTCCTCGCGGATGCGCCCCACGAACACCGGATCGCGTCCGGCGGATTCGGTCACCGCGGTCGGATAGCCGCCCGGCCGGCGCTCGTCCAGGACCACCACCCCGGGGGCCTTTTCGAGCAGCGCGCGGGCCGCGGCCGCCGTCAGCTTCTCGCGGGTCTCGATGTGCAGGGCCTCGGAATGGCCATAGAGCACCGGCACCCGCGCGGTCGTGGGGTTCACGCGGATCGACGGGTCGCCCATGATCTTGTTCGTCTCCCACACCATCTTCATCTCTTCCTTGGTATAGCCATTCTCAAGAAAGACATCAATATGGGGCAATACGTTGAAGGCGATGGGCTTGGGATAGACCTTGCTGGTCACGGGTTCGCCGGCGAGCATCGCCCGCGACTGCGCCGCGAGCTCCTCGAGGGCCTCTTTCCCGGTACCTGACACCGACTGATAGGTGCAGACGTTGATGCGCTCGATGCCGGCCGCGTCATGGAGCGGCTTCAAGGCCACGACCATCTGGATGGTCGAGCAGTTGGGGTTGGCGATGATCCCGCGCGCCTTGTAGCGGGCGATGTCCTGCGGATTGACCTCGGGCACCACCAGCGGAATATCGTCCTCGTAACGGAAATGGGCGGTATTGTCGATGACCACGCAGCCCGCGGCCGCCGCCTTCGGGGCGTAGATCGCCGAGATCTCGCCGCCGGCAGAAAACAGGCCGATCTGCGCCTTGCGGAAATCGAAGGTCGCGAGATCGAGCACGGTCAGCTCCTGATCGCCCGATCGCACCTTGGCCCCCGCCGAACGTTGCGAGGCCAATGCATAGAGATGACGGACCGGAAACTTGCGTTCCGCGAGCATCGCCAGCATGACCTCGCCGACCGCTCCGGTCGCCCCCACCACCGCGACATCGAAAGTTTGCGTCATACCGTATTTAGACTCCGGGCCTCAAGGCCCCTTCAGCGAAGATCAAGAAAGCGAGGATCGCAGCGCCGCGACCACGGCGTCTCCCATGGCTTGGGTGGAGATCGCGGGCGGCCCATCCTCGCGGATGTCGGCCGTGCGCAGGCCGCTATCGAGCACCGCCGATACCGCCGTCTCGACGCGCGCGGCCAGCGAAGGCTCATGGAGGCTGTAGCGCAGCATCATCGCCAGCGACAGGATGGTGGCGAGCGGATTGGCGATGCCCTTGCCGGCGATGTCCGGCGCCGACCCATGGATGGGCTCGTAGAGCCCGCGGTCGGTCTCGTTCAGTGAGGCCGAGGGCAGCATCCCGATCGAGCCCGTGAGCATGGCCGCCGCGTCCGACAGGATGTCGCCAAACATGTTGGTCGTGACCAGCACATCGAACTGCTTGGGCGCCCGCACCAGCTGCATGGCGGCGTTGTCGACGTACATATGGCTGACCGCGACGTCCGGATAACGGCAGGCGACCCGCATCACGACCTCGCGCCACAACTCGGTGGCCTCGAGGACGTTGGCCTTGTCCACCGAGCACACGCGGTGGGCGCGGGTGCGGGCGATCTCGAAGGCGCGCACCGCCACCCGTTCGATCTCCGATTCGGAATAGACGAGCGTGTTGAAGCCCTGGCGTTCGCCGGTGTCCAGCGTGCGTATGCCGCGCGGCTCCCCGAAATAGATGCCGCCCGTGAGTTCGCGCACGATCATGAGGTCAAGCCCGGCGACCACCTCGGGACGCAGCGTCGAGGCGCCCGCGAGTTGTGGATACAGGATCGCCGGCCGCAGGTTGGCGAAGACCCCCAACGCCGCGCGCAGGCCGAGCAAGGCCTTCTCGGGCCTCAGGGCGATCGGCAGCGCCTCCCATTGGCGCCCCCCGACCGCTCCGAGCAGAATGGCATCGGCCTCGTGCGCCAGTTTCAGGGTGTCTTCGGGCAACGGCTGGCCGTGAACGTCGTAGGCCGCCCCTCCCACCAGACCGTATTCGAGCTCCACGGCCAGACCGCTCTCGTCGCGCAGGCACTCCAGCACGCGCACCGCCTCCGCCACCACCTCGGGCCCGATTCCATCGCCCGGCAATACCGCGACTTTCTTCATGAATGCCCCCCTGGGGACTGGAACAGCCATGGCGCCTCGTTGCGTCGGCGGGCCTCGTAGTCGCGGATCTCGGCCTCGCGGGCGAGCGTCCAGCCAATGTCATCGAGTCCCTCGAGCAGGCATTCCTTGCGGAAGGCGTCGACCGCGAAGGCGGCGATCTCCTCGTTTCCGGCGAACACCCGTTGAGCGCGCAGATCGATCGTCAACGAATACCCCACGTTCGCCTCCACCGCCTGGAACAGCCGATCGATCACCGTCTCCGGCAACACCACCGGCAGCAAGCCGTTTTTCAGGCTGTTGTTATGAAAGATGTCGGCAAAGCTCGGCGCCACGACCGCGCGGATGCCATATTCGAGCAAGGCCCATGGGGCGTGCTCGCGCGAGGAGCCGCAGCCGAAGTTGCCGCGCGCAAGCAGGATGGACGCGCCCTGGTAGCGAGGCTTGTTCAGGACGAAATCCGGGTTGGGCGTGCGCGGCGTCTCCTGGCCCGGCTCGCCGTGATCGAGATAGCGCCAGTTATCGAATAGGTTGGCGCCGAAACCGGTGCGCGCCACGGCCTTCAGGAATTGCTTGGGAATGATGGCGTCGGTATCGACATTCAAGCGGTCGAGTGGGACGACGAGCCCCGTTTCCTTCTCAAAGCGTTGCAAATGCCCCTCCCGGCCTCAAAGATCGTGACGGATATCGACGAAGTGCCCGGCGATCGCGGCCGCCGCCGCCATCCGCGGACTGACGAGATGGGTGCGGCCGCCCTGGCCCTGGCGCCCCTCGAAGTTGCGATTCGAGGTCGATGCGCAACGCTCGCCGCTCTCCAGGCGATCGGCGTTCATGGCCAGACACATGGAGCATCCGGGCTCGCGCCACTCGAAACCGGCGTCGGTGAATATCCGGTCGAGCCCCTCGGCCTCGGCGGCGCGCTTGACGAGGCCCGAGCCCGGCACCACGAGCGCGCGCCGCACCCCTGGGGCGACCTTGTGTCCGGCGACCACGGCCGCCGCGGCGCGCAGATCCTCGATGCGCGCATTCGTGCAGGATCCGATGAACACCACGTCGACGGCAATGTCGGTCATGGCCGTCCCCGGGCGCAGATCCATGTAGGCGAGCGCGGCCGTCATGGCCTCGCGCCGCGCCGGGTCCTGCTCCTGCGCCGGGTCCGGTACGCGTCCCTCGATCGACACCACCATCTCCGGCGAGGTCCCGTAGGTCACCTGCGGCGAGAGCGCGTTCACATCGATCTCGCATTCCTGGTCGAAGCGCGCGTCGGCGTCGCTCACGCAGTCGCGCCATGCCGCCACCGCGCGCTCCCATAGCGCGCCCTTGGGCGCGAACGGGCGCCCCGCCAGATAGTTGATGGTGGTGTCGTCCACGGCCACGAGGCCGGCGCGGGCGCCGGCCTCGATGGCCATGTTGCACAAGGTCATGCGCCCCTCCATGGACAAGGCGCGCACCGCGGAGCCGGCGAATTCGATGGCATGGCCGGTGCCGCCCGCGGTCCCGAGCCGGCCGATCACCGCCAGCGCCATGTCCTTGGCGCTGACGCCCGGCGGGGGCGTGCCTTCAAGACGCACGCGCATGGTGCGCGAACGTTTTTGCAAAAGACACTGCGTTGTCAGCACCTGTTCGACCTCGGAGGTGCCGATGCCATGGGCGAGCGCGCCGAACGCCCCGTGGGTGGAGGTATGCGAATCGCCGCAGACTATGGTCATGCCCGGGAGCGTCGCGCCCTGCTCGGGTCCCGTGACATGCACGATCCCCTGGCGGACGTCGTCCATGGCAAACAACGGGACATGAAAATCCCGGCAGTTCCGTTCGAGGGTCTCGATCTGGCGGCGCGAGGTGGCATCCGTAATGCCGAGCGCCCGGTCGCGGGTCGGGACGTTGTGGTCGGCGACCGCGAGGTTGGCATCCGTCCGCCACACCCCCCTATCGCGCGCCCGCAGGCCGGCGAAGGCCTGCGGGCTCGTCACCTCGTGGACCAGGTGGCGGTCGATATAGAGCAGGCACGTGCCATCGTCCAGCTCCCGGACCACGTGACTCGCCCACAATTTGTCATAAAGCGTCTTTGCCATCGAAACCAGCCCAATAAAATCCGCCCATGTTACGCAATGGGGGCGCCGATGCCAATATTGTCCGGCCACGCGCGCGGGTCTTGGCGAGCATCTCGCGTCTCGACAGGACCGCGTCGGTAGCCGACAATGACAGCCATTGATAGTGACCGGGGCGTGCATGTCCCATCCCGATCCAGGATCCCGTCATGACCTTCCTGCAACTCCTTCAGGCCCTGGAAGAACGCCTCGGCCATGTGCATCTGCCAGTACGCCCGCAGGCCGCGCGCCTCCCGGAGGTCTTCGAGGGCTGTGGTCTCCATCATGAGCTCGCCGTCATGTTGGTGCGCGCCATCTACGCCGAGAACCGCTGCCGCCATCTGCGCGACCGGGTGTCGGCCGAGGCCTGCCTGCGCGCCGTCGCGCCCATCCATGCCGCGGTCGCGCATGCCGACCATACCGACGTCGACACCTATCGGTTCTCGGAGGGATTCTTCGCCGCCGTGCAGGCGGTGTTCGAGCAAAAGCCCCGCTCGCGGCCGCCCAAGGCCCAAGAGCCTCGCGGCCAGGTCCTGTCGTTCCCGCTGATGCGCCGGCGCGCGCAGCGTTAGATCGCCGGTTCGCTGGGCGCGATCTGGTGGCGCGCGATGAGGGCGAACCCGACGGCCGCGACCGCCGCCGCCGCCAGGAACATCCCTTGGCGCCCGAGCGCCACCCACAGATACCCGCTCATGGCCGCCCCGGCCGCGGCCCCGGCGCCGGCGGCCGTGCCGTAGATGGCCTGGGCGCGGGCCTTGGCGCCGGGGCCCGCGAAACGACTCACGAGCCGGACCGCGACGGCATGGTAGAGCCCGAAGGTGAAGGCGTGAAAGGTCTGCGCGAGCGCGAGCAGCGGCCACGACCGCGGGAACAGCGCGATCAGGATCCAGCGCACGATGGCGAGCGCGAGGGTAAAGGCCAAAAGCCGCGATTCGCGAAAATGCGCGAAGAACCGTCCCGCCTGCCAGAACACCAGCACCTCGCAGATCACGCCCAGGGCCCAGAGGGCGCCGATGGCGGCCTTGCTGTAACCATAGTGCGCGAGATACAGCGAATAGAAGGTGTAATAGGGGCCGTAACTCACCTGCATCAGGAAACAGGCCACGAGAAACGGCGCAAGCCCGCGCTGGATCGGCCGGCGCACCCCGCTCCCCGTGGGCAACGCAAGCGGCGACAGGCCGAGGGTCGAAAGCCATAGCCCGAAAAGCAGCATGGCGATGACCGGCACGACCGTCGCCGCCCCGAAGCGGTCGAGGACCGGTCCGAGCCCGAGCACGGCGACGATAAAGCCGATCGACCCCCACAGGCGGATGCGACCGTAGCGATCGCCGTGGAAGGCCAGGGTGCTGGCCTCCACCGGCGGCAACGTGGCATACCAAAAGAAGCTGAAGGCCATCATGACCGCCGCCATGGCCACGAAACCGTGCGCCCAGGGGATGGTGAGAAAACACGCGAACGCCAGTATGGCGCCGCCGCGCACCGCCGTCAT
>DAHWGZ010000409.1 GCA_027335965.1 Acidiferrobacter sp. | reverse complement strand
TGCTTCGTCGAGGCCGGTTTCACGTTGCCAGACGGACCAACGCCAGAGCCTTCCTCCATTGCCGGCCGTATGGCCGGTCGACAGGCTTCACATCCGGCGGAACTCGCCGTAGAGCGGCTTAGGGCCGCCAGGCCAAGGGCCAGAAGATTCCTAGCCGCATCAGGGCCCGCACCGACGGGTGCCCAAGAGGCCAGATTGTTTTACGCAGTCCAACCCTGGTTCCAAGGGCCGCCACGATCTTGCAATGCAGGGGGAGTCCAAATATTCAGGATAGCTCCCGACATAGGAGCGCGGGTGGCCGACCTTCAGTGGAGCATGAGAGCGGAGAGCGCGATCCCGACAGCAATCATAAAGACGCCCAGCCACCGCGCACCGCGAAACCCCAGGTTTGGTGTCTGGAGTCCAGGTTGCGCGAATAGTAAGACTCCTATGCCGATCCACGTCAAACCCGTCACTACGCCCAGCATAGTCTCCAAGCTGAACCCGCGGAAAACCATGGGCTGGGTGTTTTGGCTCGACACATAAAGATTTAGCCCCAGCATGGGCACCAGAACAAGCGGCAAGGTCCAGCGCCAGCGCCAGCGCCTGTCGGGCGACTGGGCGGTCGCCGCCCCCTTTTTTCCGGCCCAGCGCCCCACCGCAAGCGCCATGCTGCTCATAAGTAACAATTCCGCAAGAATGAACTGTCCCGCATCG
>DAHWGZ010000408.1 GCA_027335965.1 Acidiferrobacter sp. | reverse complement strand
GCGGCGCTTAGTTCTTTGCCAGTGTTTACGACGCACGCGTTGGCAGGCCGGGGCCGCACAATAGCGTTGGGTGCCGCGGACCTGCGCGCGCACCCGAAAGGACCGCCTACAGGCGGCGCATCGCTGCATGGTGGACATCGCGGTCCCCTCCCTTAAGCCCCGGAATCCCGATCGAGAGGATGCCGCGAACCGGCGAGAGGTCAATGCGCGACGCTTAAGCTTAAAGGCGACCCAAGGGGCGGCAGCGGATTTGGATCCGCCGTGACCTCAAGGTGGCGATTGTTGGGTGGGTTCGTTTATGTAAGCAGGGGTGGGTTCGTTCGCGTGAGCGCCAAGGGGCTCGGCCGGTTGTGTCTTAAGGCCGCCTGTAACGTGGATGCCGAGACTTTCTGCCATGGTCATTGGCCGTATTGAGTCATCGATATACGGGAGGCCTCTATGGCAAACAACGACGAGGGGATTGCTGTCTTTATCGGCGTGGACGTGGGGAAAGGCGCGCATCACGCGGTAGCACTGGATCGATCGGGCAAGCGGTTGTTGGATAAAGCCTTGCCCAATGACGAAGAGAAACTGAAGGCGCTCATTATCGGACTGAAAGCGTACGGCGAGATTCTGCTGGTCGTAGACCAACCCGCTACGATAGGGGCCCTACCGATCACGGTGGCCCGTGCCGAAGGCATTCAAGTGGCCTATTTG
>DAHWGZ010000407.1:432-696 GCA_027335965.1 Acidiferrobacter sp. | reverse complement strand
CAGGATGATGGCGCGCAAATAGCAGCGCCGCGCCCGCCAGGCCCAATAGGCCGGCTGCGATCGGCACGACACGCAGCCACCCACGCGGTCCCGTCTTGTGCGGCATACCGGTCATGAATCGTGGCGCATGCCGTTACCCGCCATCGGTCAGCCGCGACGAGGCGCGGCCGTGGGAAGGCCGGCCAGTCAGTGCGTCGGCGGCACGCGCCAAGGTCGGTCGCGCCTTGGCAAAATCGCGGCCAAGACGCCAAAGCGCGCGCCACT
>DAHWGZ010000407.1:0-422 GCA_027335965.1 Acidiferrobacter sp. | reverse complement strand
GAGCCCTTGCATAAGTCCTTCCGGGACCAATGCGTCGAAGGGATCCACGACCACGCGCACGGCCAGGAACGCGAGACCGCTGTCGTGTGCGACGCGGGCCAGCGCCGCGCTCTCCATGTCGACGGCCGACGCGCCGTAACGACGCAACAGCTCGGCCTTGTCGGCGACTCCACCGACCGGTCGTGATACCGACACCAGCACATCGATAGGCGCAGCCGCCGGCAAGGCCTCGACGAGCGCCTGCGGCCACGACACCTCATAGGCCCCCTGTTCATCGCGCACCACGCGCGGACACACCAGGGTGCCGGCGGCAAGACCCGGGGCAAGGCCCGCGCATGTGCCGAAACTCACGAGTCCGCGCACCCCGCGGGATACGAGATCGAGCGCCATGCGCCGGGCCCGTTCCGCGCCCATCCCAGACA
>DAHWGZ010000406.1 GCA_027335965.1 Acidiferrobacter sp. | reverse complement strand
GCTTGGGTCTGCTCTGGGGTCTCGTCGCCATCCCGTCCTGGTTCCGTCTCTCTCGTCTTGTTCATTCGCTGCGTTCCTTATCGGTTGGAGTACGCAGCGGACATTAGCAGGGACAAAAAACCGTTTCTTGCATGCTTACCGGAAGGACACGAATGTCTCCTTCTTGAAGGATAGACTTCTCATGGCTCATTGACCATTCGTCTGTGACGAAATAGTGTCCTCTCTCAAAGTCAATGACTCCATTTTTGATATGCAGGGATTGCAGATATCGCACCCCCTCGTTAACGAGAATATCTCGCGTCGGACCAACGGTCGCGGTAGGGATGCCGATTACTCGGCACCCCCCGCACAGATCCGGACAGGCGCTGCTAACGCATCCGGCTCCTACCTTGAGTATTTGGCGTCAAAGCGGTGGTGGGGATAAGGATGCACGATAGCAGCCTTGGGTATCCAATGGTCGGCAACCTTGCCGAAACGTTCCCAATTTAGCCGCTTGCGTTGACTACGCCGACAGAGCGCCCGGTACCACCGTGACCGTACCTCGTAGCAGAACAGGCTTAGGGCGGCGCCGTTTAGAGGGACACCATAGTAATTCAGGTGACCTTGAACGACGCTGCGAAGCCAGTGGCCCGTGGTACGAACAGGTTGGTGTGAAGTGGTCCCTACGCAGCGGACCTCATAGACGGGTCTTGATCTGG
>DAHWGZ010000405.1 GCA_027335965.1 Acidiferrobacter sp. | reverse complement strand
TGCGGCATCGGCAGATGCGAGAGATTGGCGATCGTGCGCTTCTTGACCTTCTTGCCCTCGCGATAGGACTCCCGCAACAGGATGGTGGGGCGGGACCCGCGATTGGGCACGATATGGATATGCATGCCTACTACATAGCACACATAACCGTGCGTTGCAAGCAATAAAACCGCTATTACATGCCTACACTCCACCAGACCACAAAGCACCCAAACGCTTGATTTCCTGGGCGTTAGGGGGCTCTTTTGGGGGGTTTAGGGGGGCAACCTCAGGCTAACCTCATCAAGGGCCGCCAGGACGGTGTCGACCGGTATGGTGTCCGCGCGCTTGCCGTGGAGGACGACATGGCCTGGGCCCCAGGGGCGCCAGCGGCTGACCTTGGCGTCGCAGTAAAGGCCGACCGTCGGCGTTCCCACGGCGGCCGCGATATGGACATGGCCCCCATCGGACCCCACGAGCACGCGGACGGCGCTAAGGCCGGCCGCGAGACTCAAGAGATCCCTTGTGGGGTAGCCCAATGCCGGCAGGTCCCGGCATCGGTCGAGCAGTTCGCGGGCGCGCGCGTCGTCCCCCGGGTGTTCGGCGCGCGACGCCTCGCCGGGGGACCAGAACACCACGAACCGATGACCGCGGCCCGCACCCTCGCGGATCAGGGCTGCGAAATGGTCCAGGGGCCAGCGGTTCTCGTCTTCTCGGGC
>DAHWGZ010000404.1 GCA_027335965.1 Acidiferrobacter sp. | reverse complement strand
CCCGCATGCGACGGCCCATCCATCCCCAAAAGAGGAAAATGAGGGCGAAAGGAACGATCCACGTCAACAGCAGCGCCATCCAGGGCGATGCGCGATGGACCTCGTACCGGATACCATGCGCGGCCAGCAGACTGGCAAGCCGCATGTTGTGCAGCGGAACTGTCGCAAATTGACGGGGCCGTCCCGTCGGACCCCTCAGCTTCAGCGTCCCCGTGATGCGCTGGTCGCTTATGACCGCGTTCTGGACTTCGTCTTTCTGGACATATTCCAGAAACTGGCTGTAGGGGATCGTCTCCCTGGGGGCGCCGGTGGCGTTATGCCACATAAGGAACAGTGCTACGAAGAAGAGGATATAGAAAATCAGATTGACGTCGGGACGCTGCCAGAAGCTTACGGGTTTTACTGGCTTATTCACCTCGATGTCGGGCTTCTTGTCCGAACCAAGGCCGAATTCCGCGCGATTCATGAGTCGCCCCCGATAGGCCACGTTGCCGCCGATCCGGCAATGCGGGTACGGCTTTCGATTATACACGACCAGTGCACTACTAGCCGGGCGGTTTGTGTCAATCGCTCGCGCAGCGCGTGCGCCCTCCGGGCCTGCGGTACAGGTGGTATGACGCGCTCTTTTCCCATAGAGTGGAACCGTTGAGACACCGGCGGCATATGCCGAACCACGGGCCAACAGGAGGCGCGTCATG
>DAHWGZ010000403.1 GCA_027335965.1 Acidiferrobacter sp. | reverse complement strand
CGGGGCAAACAGTACGGGAAAGGGGAATTGCGCATCGTACTGTGTCATACAGGTGACATCGCGGGCCCCGGCAAGACCGCGATCGAAGGCATCGAACGCCGGCAGGCCGATGGCCGCGACCAGTTGGCGGGCGCGATCGCTGCGGAAATTGAAATCCAGGATCCTTTCCTCGGGCGGCACGCGCGCCAACGCGGTCTCGCCGACCACGGTCGGCACGATGAACTCGTCCGTTTCCCCCCGGGCGTACGCCTGGGCCAGCGCGTCTTCCGCCGTTTCCGCAGTTCGGCCCTCGCCCTTTATGATGGCCGCCCACGCGCGCCGGGTCCTGTCCCAGTGCCCGGCCCGGTCCATGGCGTAATAGCGTCCGCTGACCGTGCCGATGCGGCCGGGTTTGCCCTGAAGGGCCTCGTTGACCATCGCCAGATAGCGGCCTGCGGAACGAGGCGGTGCGTCGCGACCATCGGTGATCATGTGAATGACGGGCTCGATCGCTGCCGCATGCAATAGTCGCAGGATCCCGAGAAGGTGATCGACGTGGGCGTGCACGCCGCCATCGGATACCAGACCGAGAAGGTGCAGGCGACGCGCCCCCGCCGCCAGCCCTTGCCATGCCGCAAGGGCGCGTACCTCGCCGTTGTCCAAAGCGCGACGAATACGCCCGAGATCCTGCTCGAGTACGCGGCCGGCGCCGAGCGTCATGTG
>DAHWGZ010000402.1 GCA_027335965.1 Acidiferrobacter sp. | reverse complement strand
TCGGTAATCCGGGAATGGTGCAGGCCGCCGCCCAGACGCCCTACTCCATCGCCTACATCGGCGTGAGTTTCACAAAAGAGGTGGCGCGCGCGCATCTTGGCACCGCGCTCCTTAAGAATCGTGCGGGACACTTCCTGCTACCCACCAGGAAAACCGTGGGCGCGGCGGCCGCCGAGCTCGTGAACAAGACCCCGACCGACGAACGTATCAGCCTCGTGTTCGCGCCCGGCGCCGAGTCCTATCCCATCATCAATTACGAGTACGCCATCGTCAACGACCATCAGCCGAGCGGCGTCATGGCCACCACCCTGCGCGAGTTCCTGTCGTGGGCGGTGGATACTCATGAAGGCAACGCGCGCAAGTTCCTGCGCCAGGTGCACTTCATCGCATTACCGCCGCGTATCTCGGCGCTGAGCCGCAAGCAGATCGCCAAGATCCATTAAGGGAGCCGATCGCCGGGGCCTTGTAGGGGCCCCGGCTTTCTCTGAGAGCCTCATGACGCTTCGACCATTTCGGATCATACTTGTACTCGTCACAAGCCTCATACCGCTCGCCCTACTCGCCGTCCTCGTCTTTCTTGCCCGTTACTCCTGGCCAGCCCTGACATTCAATGGCTGGCATTTCCTTACCGGCCACACCTGGAGCCTCGGGAATCTCTATGCCGATCCCGTGAAGCGACGTGGTGTACTGGTACCCATTGGCGC
>DAHWGZ010000401.1 GCA_027335965.1 Acidiferrobacter sp. | reverse complement strand
GCGAAGGCCAATAAGATGCCCCGGACCGCGTGGGCGATCCTGGCCCATGGGCGCACGTACCAGAAAGATTACGCGAGCGTGAAGCCCGCAGCATGAGTGGGCGATGCTCCTAGATGATCTGAACATGGACCACAGAGTCATCTGCTAACGAGGTTGCGTGGGTTGATGAGGAGATGATGGCACAACAGGTCGGACCGCGGGAACGTAAACCTGAATGATGTCTTGCGCTGCGAGCGCGTCGACTAGATAAGGGCGTTCCCGGCGAATTCCATCAGGGCCCGCAGGCTTTAGCCTGCACGACAAGGCCGGATATAAGACTGCAGCCGATTCCTTAACCATCCTGACCCCATCGCCCTTGCAAATCGGGAGGCGTCCATATAAGACATCATGTATTGACCTGCCCGGCCTCAAGCGACGTGGATTAAACTGCCCCACTGTAGTAACAGTCCAATTCACGTAAGATTCCGTGATTCCAGGGGTTTCAGAGATGTTTGGGGGATTTTTTGGGCTTGCAGGGCAGTCACTTACTCATATGTGGCGTAACGGGTTGATAGAGGCGTACAGAGTGCCTATAGGCGGCCTATGCCAAAGCGTACTGGCGCCGCCTACGTAGTGACCACGACACGCCGCTATAAGGGCCGGGTCTATCATTCCCATCTGCTACGGCGCAGCTTTCGGGAAGGGGGCAAGGTCCGCAACGAGACGCTCGG
>DAHWGZ010000400.1 GCA_027335965.1 Acidiferrobacter sp. | reverse complement strand
GATGCCGCGAATGAATGCGCTGATGTCATCTGCAATACGCTGATCAGGGTTGTCGGTACCGTCGCTCAAAAGCTGCATGCGATAGTAGGCACGGTCGCTCAGCCAGTCCTTGAGGTAGTGGTGGGTCATCCAGCGCCGCCAGCGGATCTGAAGCATTTCGCCCAGATAAAGCTGATACACGTAGCCGGCGATATAAAGCCCCGCAAGCCACGAAAAGCGCAGCATGTCCGCCCAGAAGGCGGTTTCATTATAGTGTTGGAGCGCGTCGTAGAAGCCGTTGTACCACTCTGTTATGAGGACGTTGATGTAGACGAGTCCCAGGCTCAAGCCGACGACGACCGCGAGCAGCCCATAGGCCGACCAGCGTTCTTCGGACTTCCAGTAGGGCGCGCTGATGCGCCATGCACCGCGAAAGAATGCAAGATTAAACCGTTCCATTTCTGAACTGGGCTCCGGGGCGTTGGTTATGACCGCTTATGGTATCCGGCCCCTGGACCGTGCCGGGGCCGCTCCCGCTGCCATGATAGCATGGCGCCAAATTGGCGCGGGCCCTGGGATGCACGTCCCTTGACCACGCGCCACCTATCGCCTAGGGTTTGGCATTCGATGCAGTCCCACACAAGAGTTCCGGGAGGAATCAGGGATATGGAAGCACGACCCGCTATACGCCTGTCTGTTGTTGCCAGCCTGGCAGCGCTTGCTTTACTGTC
>DAHWGZ010000003.1 GCA_027335965.1 Acidiferrobacter sp. | reverse complement strand
CTGGCCTTTCCCCGGCCCGCAAAACGGCCGCTTCACGCCCAACGCGACAAAGCGCCTCCCCGGCCCCTTAAAAGAGCTTCGAAAAAAACGTCGCATCGTTGTGGGCAGGCACAAGCCCCCATTCCTTAAATATGTGCTGCGCCGCCGCTGTCGTGAGAAATCCGGCATATTGGGTATCGAGCCGCTTCCTGGCGGGCCCCACGAAATGGAGTTGCGAGGCCTTCAAAACCGCGACGGACAGCTGGACTTTCTGGTTATAGTTCCCGCCAAGCGGTATGGCGTTCACGCAGGCCCCGGATCGCTTGACCCCCATCACCTGGGATGCATAGACGATCCCCACATCCATCCTCCCGGACACGATTTTTGGCATGATGAAATTCGGACCGATGGTTTCCGAGGCATGACTTAATACCGCCGGCACAAACCCGGCTCCACCCGCCGCGCCCATCTTGTTCAGAATATTTCGCGTGTCGCGCCCCGCGGGACTTAAAGTGGGCGAGGCGATGCCCACGCTGACGCCGGCGGCTCGCAATTGACTCAGCAGATTCTCCGACGTAATGCGGGGCATGCGGCTGTTTTCCACGGGGTTCGAGCAAGGGCTCGCCGCCATAAAATAGTCGTAAGCAATCGTCTGCGGGAAATTTATGAAACTCAGAGATATCAGCTTGTTCATCTCGCGATGGCTCGATGAAATGAATATGTCGGGAGGCACGCCCTGAGTGATCGCCGCCATGAAAACTCCCGATGCCGCGAATTCATAATCCAGCTTCACATTGGGATGAGCCTTTTCGAACATGTAGCCGATCTGTCGTAAAGGTTGCGCCACCGCGTCCGACGCGAAAATCCTGATCGTGATATGCGCGCTCGCGGCTTGAAGAAAACCCAATGTGGACAGCGCAAGAGCTATAGAGACCAACTGCACCCGTTTCATGATTATCCTCCTGGAGATCGGCAAACCACCCGCGTAGGGCCCATTTCCCGCCACTCTGCCATTTCACTCATCCCTGCTTTCCGTCAGGGCCACACGTAATAGGGGTAGCCTTGCGCCTCTTTCTTCAATATGTATGTCACTCCGTTGGGGTAGGCCACGCCGACAAAGGGAAATAGCTGTTTTTCATGCACATGAAACGCCACGAGGGCCGCATGGCACGCCAGCATGCGCACGCCCAGCTTCCGCAGCGCCATGATCTTCTTATAATTGGCCGCGTCGAACTGTGCCATAAAGAAGTGAATCGTCGGCCCCGGCGCGACCAGAATGATCTTGGTTCGGATGCCGTGCCCGATAAGGCTCGCAATATTGTGGGTCAACACAAGCACGACAGCCGGCCACAGCTTTGGATTACCCGGCACTTCGAAAACGGCCTTAAACGTCCTGTGCTTGTAATACTGCAAGGAATGGCCGTTGCGGCTGCGGGTTATCCCGCCCGCCTCCTTGGCCATCGCCGTGTTGGCCTGCATGGCAAAAGTCGCCACGACTAGCCCGCCAAACAATGCCCTAAATAGCATCTTGTTCAGTTGCATGCCACGCCCCTCCCTGATTGAACGCTTCTTTCGGTTCCGGTATTCGTCGGCCTCGCCATCCGCCGCTCCAGCCGCCCGCATGACCGTCATGCGACTTTCCATCGCCCTGCGATCCCGATCCCGGCGTGGGCCACGATCACGTCATCGATGACATGGGCGGCGCTTTTTACCGTTGATGTATCGACCGGTAGGCGCGCCTCTACAAGAAGCCCCCGAAGCGCGCCGATGCGCCTCTCTCGTTGCATTCGCCGAGTCCTCGCGGATTTTCCCTGGATCTCGCGCGGCCATCTGCGCCCCCGCGCCATCGGCCTTTCATTCGTTGTGCCGCCGTCCGTTTCTCAACGTTCCGTCACGCAAATAGTGTCTATTTCACGTGCAAGAACTTATGTCCCGTGACGGAATTGGGGTTAAAGATAGGGTGATAGCCTCGCGCCTCATACTCGACGACCGACAGAATCCCGGCCGGGATCGGCCGCATGTAGGGGTACAGGTCGTTGGACCTCACATGCAGAAGCGCCATGGCGTTATGGCATACCGAGAATGTCACGCCGTTTCTGTGAAGCGCGCCGAGAAGGGGCGCCCAGCTCGCGCTGTAGCGTTGACTAAAGCGGTCCGCCACCAGCACCCCTTTACTGTAAAAGACGTAGTGAATCTTATATTTGTATCCCTTGGAAACCAGGTACTTGATGACCAGCGCGCCATTCACCAGGGATTCCGTTGTTTGTCCGCCCGGCTGCCCTATGGCGAACAGGATCTTGACCGGTTGGTGTCGTTTAAAATATCCACCGAAGGATAAATGCGGGTTTTGCGGAAGATTCGGAATGGAGGGGAAAGAGACGATCTTGGCCACTGCCGGGAGCATAAAGGTTATTGCCGGTATCGCCAGAAAACCAAGGATCGCGATCACGGGCAGCCGCCTCGCTTTGTATATCATTATCCCCTCCTAATATTCTAATTATATTCTTTTCCCGTCCGCTCCAACGATGTTCTCTGTCATGACCTATTGCGATTCGGTCGGTAGTCACCAAACTGACCGAGCGTTCGGTTTTACCGTAGTCCACGCGATTATAGCTGTCAAGCGCTTTAGGGAAATGGAAACACAGGATATTCGTCTTTCAAATCCAGGGCCGTCGTCATGGCAAGTCCTTATCACGCCCGATAAGGCCCCGGCCAGCCGTTCGCGGCCACGTAGGTCTAGGCGTTCCCACGTCGCTTAAAATTTGTGCAATGTCTTTTGTGTTGCATAATGACCATGCCGGGGGATATTCGGCGTCTTTCAGCTGCTTAAAGGGGCGACGGGCCTCTAGTAGATCAAATCATGGAGGGATTTTTGTCAGTCTCGTTCGTCCATGAGCGTTTGTGTCTCACGGCCTGAATATGTCCCTTGCGTCATTCCGGTCATCGGCTATTATCGATAGGGAAGGCCTGGCGATATGGGGATACGACTCCGAGTCGGACCCGTATATGGTCTAAGGAACATCATATCGTGATATAAATAGCAGATTAGAATCGGCACGCCATGTGCCGTCTTAATAATCATTTGGATGATAGGGGCAGGGAGGCGGATATGGCATTGCGGGTTTTCTTGGTCATGGCCATGATGGTGATGTTTACCCGGACATCGGCCGCAAACATCGGACAACGACCATCCGCCGCCACAGGACAACCCTGGATATTCAGTGCCCCGCCCCGAGGATCAAAGAAGGCGGAAACCGCGCGGTACGCGCCTATTGCGCGCTTCATGCAAAATATCAGCCATCATCGCGTCGTTTACCGGTATCCCGGCACATGGCTCAACTATAGCCGACAAATGGTCGATGGCCGCTATGACCTCATATTCGACGGGCCCCATTTCACGGGCTGGCGCGACCGCCATCTCGGCTACACGCCGCTCGTGCGCCTGCCGCACCCCATCACGTTTGTGGTCGTGGAGCGCGCCGACGAGCGTTTCCGCAGGATCAAGCAGCTCGCGGGGCGACCCATCTGCGCGAACTCGCCGCCCTATCTAGGCACTCTGATGGTCCTGAACCACTTCCCGAATCCCGAAGTCCAGCCCTACATCGTCGTAATCCACGGGTGGCTCGTGGCTTATCGGGATCTCATGAAAGACGAGTGCGTGGCCACGGTCCTACCCTTGGCCAATTTGCATAAACTCGAGCGCCGCGGCCACCCTGTTCGCATCTTGTACAGAAGCCCGCCGTATTCAAATCAAGCGATTTCCGCGAGTCCACGCGTCCCCCCGGCCATTCAAAGTCGCCTGCGGGCGGCGCTGCTGTCGCCAGCTGGCCGCGCGGTGACACGGGCGTTGCGCAAGGTTTATGTCGCCAAGCCTTTCATACGCGCGAGCGCCAAGAATTATGTCGGCCTGGGCCGCTTCCTGAAGAATACCCTGTACTTCGGCTACAAATAGTGTAAGGCCCGCGACCGAAAGTCGACTCGTCGGGACGCATGCGGCCCTCCGATCGATCCAGGGCGCGCCGTATGCCAGGGGTTCACGGAGACGGTGATGCCCTGGAGGCCGCGCTTTAGGGTGCGCCGGCCGCCGGGGTTGTGGACATAGCGGTCGGTATGCCCGTCGTCCTGGATCTCCTCGCGGCGGTTTTCCTCATTCCAGGTGAGGGTGCGCCGTGTGCCGTTTTGGTCATAGCGGAAAGTCTGAGCGATCGGACCCTTAAGTTGGCCGGCCGAGCGCTTCCAGGACCCGAGAGCGGTCCCGGACGCCATAACCGGGTCCTCGCACACTGATCCCGCTCCAAGGCGGGGAAATGGCGCCGTCCCGTGCTCGCCGCCCCGTTCGAATCGGGACTGCGGCGGCTCTCCTGGCGGCCGTCCTTCTCCGCCCGCTCATGGCCATTGCCACGAAGAGATTCCGGATCTTCGCGGGGCTTGTGAGGGCTCGTCATGCCCGCTCCGATACCGGCGCGCCCGGTCTCTCTGCTCGATGAATGTCGTCCCGACCAATCCGCGCAATCCTCCCAAAAGACGCGGGTCGCGGTAATCGCCTACCGCGGCGCAAGGAACCGACGCCCTGGGACTGACTCCGCTTTCGGCGGCCTCGTGCGGCAGCGCCGAAGGCGCGGCGCCCCGGCTACCCGAAAGACACGGGACGGACACCGATCTCATCCCGACTTCACCCCGCATCGGCATGACGCGCATGGCAGCGCCCCGCGCCGACGCCAACGAGCCGCGTGGATTACCTTTCCTCACGAAAATGGGCTTAGCAAAAGGCGTCGCACCCTGTAAAGTGACACCCCGGTGAAGACATCCGGGATCAAGAGGCCCATGCCCTCGCAATGCCACCATCGGGTTACGGCCGCCGCTATGCCCTTCGCAGTGCGCTAAGATGGCCACCCGCATCGTTTATGGCTGGCTCAACGCCTCGTGGCGAATGTCGTTCCTCGCGCTCGCGCTGCTCTCGGGCTGCGCCGTGGGGCCGGGCTTTCATGCACCGCGATCGACGATGCCGGCACGCTTTACAAGCACCCCACGGAACGCCAGGCCGCAGTGGCCCAGCAAGACCTGGTGGCGTGGCTTCCACTCCGCGCCACTTGATGACTTCATACAAGCGGCGGAGCGCCACAACTTCAGCATCCGCATAGCCGCCGCACAGTTGCAGGCCGCCAATGCCCAGGTCGAGATCGCCGGGGCACCGCTTTTGCCAAGCGTAAGCGCGAGCGGCAATGCCCAATGGCAACGGGTGCCGCACCCGGGGACCACGTCCCTCAGCGGACGGAACCCGAGCCCCTTCTACGGCGCCTCGGTGCAAGCCTCCTATCTCGTCGATCTCTGGGGTGAAAATCGCGACGCCCTGCGCGCGGCGCTTGAGGATGCCGCGGCCTCGCGCTTCAATCGCGACACCGTCGCCCTCACCGAGGTCACCGCGGTCGCCACCACATGGTTCCAGATCCTCGCCGACCGCGCGGCGCTTGCCATAGGACTGCGCAATCTCGCCGCCGCCAACCGCCTGCTGAAACAGCTCCAGACCGAATTCGCGGCCGGCACGGTCGACGCCGTCACGGTCGCCCAGCAAGCGGCGCTCGTGGCCTCCGAGCGCGCCAATATCCCGGTCCTGCGTTCGCAACTGCGGCAGGAGACCCTGGGGCTCGGCATCCTTGTCGGCAAACCACCCGAGCGGCTTGTCATGCCACGCGAACATATCGGCGCGCTCAAGGTGCCGCCCGTCATGCCGGGACTACCCTCGCGTCTTTTGCGTCGGCGCCCCGACGTGGCGCAAGCCGAGGCCACCCTCATCGCCGCCAATGCCAACGTGCGAGCCGCGATCGCAAGCTTCTTTCCGTCCATCACGCTGACCGGCTCGGCCAGCACGAGCAGCGCGGCGCTCGACACCCTGCTATCGCCCGGCTCCCTGCTGCTGAGCGCCGCTTCATCGATCAGCCAGCCGATCTTCGAGGGTGGTCGCCTAATGGGCGATCTCGCGGTATCGCGCGCCGTCTACCGTGAAGACGTGGCGATCTACGAACAGACCGTGGTCAGCGCCTTCACAAACGTCGAACAATCCCTCACCGCGCTGCACTACGCCACCATCCAGGAACGTCGTCAGGCGCAGGCCGTGCATGAGGCGCGCCACGCCCTGGCGGCGATACGCGCGCAGCTCGAGGCCGGCATCGTCGATGTCAGCGCGGTGCTCAACGCCGAGGAGACGCTGCTCGGCGACGAGAACGCCTACACCCAGGCGCAGCTGACGCGCCTCGACGCCGCCATCCACCTCTATCAAGCCCTGGGCGGGGGCTGGCGCTTGCGCCGGCCGGTCCGTCTGGCAGGAAGCTGACATGTCCCGCGGTAAACGCCTGAGCCTTGCATTGGTCATAACCCTTGGCGCGCTCGTGATCGTGCGCCTGGTCTATCAACCCAAAAAGCACCATCCCACGCCGCCCCCGACCCCGGTGCGCGTGGCGCGCGCCGGATACGCCAACATCCCGATCACCCTGCGCGCCCTGGGGCTCGTCCAGGCCTATCGCACGGTGACCGTCGCACCGATGATCACGGGCCCCATGACCGCCGTGGATTTCCGTCAGGGGAGCGTCGTGCGGCGCGGCACGCTGTTGGCGCGCATCGACCCGCGCCCGTATCAGGCGGCACTGGCCCAGGCGCTCGCCAAGCGCGCCCAGGACCAGGCCCTGCTGGCGGTCGCGCGCGACACCCTGAAGCGCTACCAGATGCTCATTACTCACCACTACATCTCCGCCGAGATCGTGGCCCAGCAAAAGGCCACGGTCGCCGAGGACTTGGCCATCGTGGCGCAAGACGATGCGCAGGTGGTCACCGCACGCACGAACCTCGGCTACACGCGCATCACCGCGCCGATCTCCGGGCGCACCGGGTTCCTGGCGGTCAATGCCGGCAATATCGTGAGCCCCAACACCCAGGGCGGCATCGTCACCATCACCACCATCCAACCGATCTATGTGCTTTTCAGCCTTCCGCAGCAAAACCTTCCGGAGGTCATGCAGGCCCTGAACGCGCACGCCCTGAACGTGACCGCATACGCGCGCCAGGGCGGGCAACGCGCGGTCCTGGCGCGCGGGGCATTGACGGTCCTCGACAACGTCGTCAATCAATCGACCGGCACGCTGACCCTCAAGGCCCGCTTCAAAAACCCCTCTTTAGCCCTGTGGCCCGGGGCCTTCGTCAATGTCCGGCTGAAGGTCCGCACCGAGCACCATGTCCTTGTCGTTCCCTCGGTGGCGGTGCGCCAGGGACCCGAGGGCCCGTTCGTGTATGCCGTGCAGACGCGCAAGCCGTCTGCGGGCCAGACCAAAAAAGGCGGGCGCAAGGGCAAGGCCGCGGCGATGCGCGTCAGCGACATCCCGGTGCGCCTGGGCTTTGCCGATCAACACCAGACGGTCATCCGCTCGGGACTACGCGCGGGCATGCGCGTCGTGGTACTCGGCGGCTCGCGCCTGCACCCGGGGGCGCGAATTCGCATCCTGCCCAAACGGCACGCACCGAGCCACGCGTGAATATCTCGCGTCCGTTCATCACGCGCCCGATCGCGACCACGCTGCTCGCGGTCGCGCTGCTGCTCGGCGGCCTCCTCGGATACCGCGCGCTGCCGGTCGCGTCCCTGCCCTCCGTGGCATTCCCGACGATCCTCGTCACGACCCGCCTACCGGGCGCCAACGCCGACACCGTGTCGCGCCTCATCACAGCCCCCCTCCAGCACCAATTCGGGGACATCGCGGGCCTTGCCGACATGAGTTCCGTGAGCTCCTATGGGACCAGCGCCATCACCCTGCGATTCACCCTCCACGAGCCGCTCACCACCGCCGCCCAGGCCGTGCAGGCGGCCATCGACGCCGCGGCCGCGACCTTGCCGCCGAACATCCCCTACCCGCCGGTCTACTCGGAGATCAATCCCGCGGACAGTCCGGTGCTGATGCTTGCGCTCACCTCGCGCACCGTGCCCCTGTACGCGCTCGCCAACGTCGCCAACACGCTCATCACGCCGCGATTGAGCGAGGTCTCGGGCGTCGGGCGCGTGCGCGTCCAGGGAGGCATGAAAAAGGCGGTGCGGGTCCACATCGATCCGACGCGGCTCGCGGCCTATGGCTTGTCGCTGGAGAACGTGCGCACGGCCATTGCCAACGCCAACCAAAACGGGCCCAAGGGGGGCTTTGAGGGGCGCCGCCAGGCCTTCGCGGTGGGCGCGACCGATCAGCTGCGCACGGTGCGCGGCTTTCGGCGCATCGTCATCGCCTCGGTCGGCGGCGCGCCGGTCACCCTGGCGGACGTGGGTTCCGTCGTGCCCGGCCTTGAGAATCCGGCGGTCGCCACGACCTTCAACGGCACGCCTGCGGTGCTCTTGTCGATAGACCGAGAGCCTGGCGCCAACATCGTGCACACCGTGGCACGCGTCAAGGCGGCACTGAAAGGCCTGTCCAAGACCCTGCCGGCCGCCACCAAGCTCTCGATCGTCGCCAACCGCACGGCGACCATCAAGGCCTCGGTCGCCGACGTCGAGCTGACCCTCGTCACCGCGATCGTGCTGGTGGTGCTCGTGATCTTCGTGTTCTTGCCCACCTGGCGGGCCGCGCTGATCCCGGCGGTGGCCCTGCCGCTATCCTTGGTGGGCACCTTTGCCGTCATGCACGCCCTCGACTTCAGCCTCGACAATCTTTCGCTCATGGCGCTCACCGTAGCCTCCGGCTTCGTGGTCGATGACGCCATCGTCATGATCGAGAACATCGTGCGCTTTCTCGAGACCGGGAGCCGCCCCCTGGCCGCGGCCCTCGAGGGGGCCCGGCAGATCGGCTTTACGATCGTGTCGTTGACCATCTCGCTCATCGCAGTCTTCATCCCGCTATTGTTCATGCCAGGCCTCGTGGGCCGCCTGTTTCGCGAATTCTCGATGACGCTCGCGGTGGCGGTGGCGATGTCGGCGCTGATATCCCTCACCCTCACGCCCATGATGTGCGCCCATCTCCTGCAACCCACCACGGCGCGACGCTCGGCGCTCGCCGGCGTCATCGATCACCTGTGGGTCACGCTGCGCGAGCGTTACCGGTCCGCGCTCATCGCCGTGCTTCGCCACCGGGCGTTCGTGTTGACGGTGTTTGGCGCGACACTGGCCGGCACCCTGGCGCTCTTTCTGGCCATCCCCAAGGGCCTGCTGCCGCCGCAGGACACGAGCGAAATCTCCGTCGCCACGCGCGCGCGCGGCAATATCTCGCTTGACGCGTTTACGGCCCTGCAAGCCAAGGCCGCAGCCCAGATCCGCCGCAACGCCGCAGTCGCGGGCGTGACGTCCTATATCGGCACGGGACTCACCAACCCCACACCCAACAGCGGCCAGCTGACCGTCATCCTGAAACCGATCGGCGCGCGCCCGGCCCTGCCGACCGTGGAGGCGGCCCTGCGGCGCGCCCTGTATGCGATCCCGGGGCTGCGCGTGGACATGCGTCCGGTGCAGGACATCACCCTGTCCTCGCGCCCATCACCCACCGACTACCAGTACACCCTCTCCGATACCGACAGGGCGACCCTCGAACGGTTCAGCGGGGCGCTGGCGCACGTCCTGCGGCACGACCCGAGGCTGCGCGATGTCGCGACCAGCGGCAACAACGCCGCCCCCGAGACCTATGTGCGGTTCATGAGGACGCGCGCCGCGACCCTCGGCGTCAGCATGCAAACCGTCGCCAACATCCTCTACGACGCCTACGGCCAGCGTCAGGTCTCGACCATCTACACCCAGAACGATCAGTATCGCGTGGTGTTGGGCGTCGCCCGACGCTTTCGCCAGAGCCCGGCGGCGCTCGGTTCCCTGTACCTGCCCGGGACCGGCAACGCCGAGATTCCGCTCGACGAGGTCGCGCGCATCAGTAGCCGCCTCGCGCCGCTTGCCATCGACCAGGAAAACCAGATCCCGGCAGTGACCATAGGCTTCAATCTCGCGCCCGGCGTCACGCTCGATGCCGCGGAGCGCTCGATCACGCGCGCCGAACGAAGCCTCCATGAGCCGGCCACCGTGAGCGGCGCTTACTCGGGGGCGGCGGCACGCTTTCACACCGCGCTCGCGCGCGAGCCCTGGCTCATCGCGGCGACCCTCATCGTGATCTATATCGTGCTCGGCATCCTCTATGAAAGCGCGATCCATCCGCTGACCATACTTTCGACCCTGCCCTCGGCCGGCATCGGCGCGCTCGCCGCGCTGTTTCTCACCGGTACCGAATTCACCATCGTAGCCCTGGTGGGCATTGTCCTGCTCATGGGCATCGTCAAGAAAAACGGCATCATGATGGTGGATTTCGCGATTGAGGCGCAGCGCCGCGGCGCCTCCCCCGAGGACGCCATAGTCGAGGCCTCGGTGCTGCGCTTTCGGCCCATCATCATGACCACGCTCGCCGCGCTCTTGGGGGCCGTGCCCCTGGTCCTCGAGGGGGGCGCCGGCGCAGAGCTGCGCGGTCCGCTTGGCATCACCATCATAGGCGGACTGCTCGTGAGCCAATTCCTGACGCTCTTCACGACGCCCGTGATCTACCTCGCCCTGGACGGCCTGCGCCGGCCCGGCTGGCTTGGGACCGCGCCCGCGCTCGGCGATTAGCGCATGAATATCTCCGCGCCCTTCATCAAGCGGCCGATCGGCACGATGCTCATCGCCCTGGGCATCCTGGTGGCCGGCGTCTTCACCGACCGCCTGCTGCCGGTCGCCGCGGTGCCGAATATCCCGCTGCCCGCATTCGTGGTGTTGGCGCATGAGCCGGGCGCGAGCCCGAAGACCATGGCGAGCACGGTGGCGGCGCCGCTCGAGCGGCAGCTCGGGAAGATCCCCGGCCTCTACCAGATCATGTCGTTCAACTCGCTTGGCGCGAGCAACGTGGTCTTGTTGTTCTCGCGCGTCGGAGGCGCGGCCCGGGACGCCGCCGCCATCCAGGCCGGCATCAATGCCGCATTGCCGGACCTCCCGGCGAATCTCCCGAGCCGCCCCTACTACAAGGAATTCAATCCCGCCTCGCGGCCGATTCTGACGATGGCGTTGAGCTCGCGCACGCAGCGTCCGGGGACCGTATACGACGCCGCCGACACCACCTTGGCCGAGCGTCTCGCGCAGGTCCCGGGGGTGGCGCTCGTGCAGATCAACGGGGCGCAGTCCCCCGCCGTGCGCGTCAACATTCACCCGGGGCCGCTCGCCCATGCCGGGCTCACGGCCGAAGACGTCTATACCGCGATACGCGCCGCCAACCTGCTAAGCCCGCTCGGGGAGTTCCGCGGGCCCGAGAACGACTCGGTGATCGCCACCGACGGCCAATTGCACACCGCCCGCCAGTACCGGCGCATCGTGCTGAAAACCAACGGTCCGGGGATCGTGCGCTTGGGCGAGGTGGCCTCGGTCGTCACCGGCGTCACCGACACCCATCAAGCCGCCTGGGACGGCGCGAAGCCCGCGGTGCTCGTGACCATCACGAAAACCCCCGAGGCCAACGTCATAGCCACCGTCGACGCCATCAAAAAACGGCTCCCCGACATCCGCCGAGCGCTGCCGGCCGGCGTGCGCCTGCGGGTGCTGACGGATCGCACCACGACCATACGCGCCAGCGTTAGCGATATCGAGATCACGCTTTTCATCACCGTGGTGCTCGTGCTCTTGGTGGTATGGGCGTTCATGAGGCGCGCGGCGCCCACTATCGCCGCCGGCGTGACCGTGCCGCTATCGATCGCCGGCACCCTCGCCGCCATGTGGGCGCTCGGGTTTTCCCTCGACAACTTCTCGCTCATGGCGCTCACCATATCGGTGGGCTTCGTCGTCGACGACGCGATCGTCATGATCGAGAACATCATGACCCACCACGAATCCGGTCTCTCGCCCATGGAGGCGGCGCTCCGCGGATCGCGCCAGATCGGATTCACCGTGATATCCATCACCCTGTCCCTGGTCGCGGTGTTCGTTCCGCTGACCCTCATGCCGGGCATCGTGGGGGAACTTTTTCATGAGTTCGCCATGACGCTCACGCTCGCGATCGCCATATCGGCGCTCATATCGCTGACCGTGACCCCCATGATCTGCGCCCATTTCCTGCGTCCCGGCATCGTCGCCCCGAGACCAGGCTCGCTGTCGGCGCGCCTCGCGCAAGGCTACGAGCACATGGTTGGCGCCTACGAACGTTCGCTCGATTGGTCGCTGCGCCATCGCCGGCTCATGCTCGTCTTGATGGTGGCCACGGTCGCGGCAACGGCCATGCTCTATGTGCGCATCCCCAAGGGCTTTCTGCCCGAGGAGGACACCGGACTTGTCATCGGCAATACCGTGGCCGGATCCGATGTCTCGTTTGCGCGCATGAAGACCTTGCAACGCCGCGTGGTCGCTGTGATCCAAAAAGACCGGGACGTGGCGACCGTGAGCTCGAGCATCGGCGTCGTCAACGGCTTCACGCCACCCAATCGCGGCAAGCTTTTTATCGGCCTGAAACCGCGCGATGACCGCAAGCTTTCGGCGCAAGCGATCCTCGCGCGCCTGCGCCCACGACTTGCGCGCCTCATCGGCATCCATACCTACTTGTTCGTCGCGCAGGACATCTTCGTGGGGGGCCAGTCGACGAACGGCCAGTACGATTTCACGGTACTCGATCCCTCGCTTCAGTCCCTGGGGCAGGTCACGAGCCGGATCGATCGGCGCATCGCCCATCTCCCCGGCATCCGTGCCGCGTCCTCGAACCAGGACAAGCCGGAACCCGAGATCACCGTGGCAATCGACCGCAAGCGCGCCGCGCGCCTGGGAGTATCGGTCGCCGCTATCGACGCGGCCTTGAACGACGCCTACGCGCAGCGCCAGATCGCGCGTATCTATAACGCCGAAAACCAATACGAGGTGGTCCTGACGGTACCGCATGCCCTGAGCCAATCCCCCGCCCGCCTCGACCACATCTATGTGGCTGGCCGCACGGGCCCGGTGCTGCTCACTGCCGTCGCGCACTTCGTGCGCACCTCCGTGCCCTTATCGGTGCGTCACTACAATGGGCTGCCGGCGGCAACGGTGAGCTTCAACCTGGCGCACGGCGCGGTCCTGGGCTCGGTCATCCACGAGGTCCAAAAGACCATCGCCGGCATGGCCCTGCCCCCCGGGGTGCGCATGCGTTTTGGCGGGAATGCCCGCTTCTTCCTGCGCTCGATCGCCGCCGAACCGATGCTCATCCTGGCGGCGCTGGCGGCGATCTATATCGTGCTCGGCGTGCTCTACGAAAGCCTCACCCAGCCCCTCACGATCCTCTCGACGCTCCCCTCGGCGGGCGTCGGCGCGCTGCTCGCGCTCACGCTCACGGGGCTGCCGCTGTCGGTCATCGCCATCATCGGCATCTTTCTGCTCATGGGCATCGTCAAGAAAAACGGCATCATGCTCGTCGACTTCGCGCTCGAGGCCGAGCGCACGCAAGGCCTGAGTCACGAAGAAGCGATACGCGCCGCGTGCCTCAAGCGCTTTCGCCCGATCCTCATGACGACCCTCGCGGCGCTTCTCGGCGCCGTGCCGCTCGCCCTTGCCTTTGGTACCGGCCACCACCTGCGCCAACCGATCGGCGTCACGGTCATCGGTGGCCTCATCGTCTCGCAGGCCCTGACCCTCTACACGACGCCCGTCATCTATCTGGCCTTGAGCCGCTGGCGGCGCCCGCAACCTGCCGTAACTCGCGACACGCACCCGGCGGGCCCATGAAGGCGCGCCTGCTTGCCCGGAATGCCATCCGCGATACCCGGGACAAGAGTCGATTGCGGCCATCCATCCGGACCCCCGATGCAGGCCTCTGTCTCGATCCTCGAAAAGGCCGCCAAGCGGGGTCTCATCGCCTCATTTCACGCAACGCCGCCGGCGCCCGAGGAGGTTGCCCGTTTGCGGTCCCACCTCGTTGCCATCATGTCACCATTGCCGGATCACGGACGGAACATCATCATGACCCATGCGGGAGCGAGGGCGAAGCCACCCCTGGTAGCGAGGAAGCCTCGGCAATGCGGCTGGAGCGAAGGGACGGCGTTATCCTGTTGGAATGCGGCCTCCGGGGCGCGCAACGATCCGTTTTTGCTTTCCCACCCCGGCCGAACCCCGTTTCGCGGCCTTGCGCTTGTTGAGGTCGGGGGCGAGCTCAGGCGCGCCTCGGGGGAACTGAGAGGCGTCCTAAGCCAATAACCGCTCGATATGGGCGCGCAAGGCGTCGCCGGCGCCGGGCCCAAAACGCGTATGACCGGGCACGAAGCGGTCCGTGAAGAGATAGTCGAAGACCTCGCCGCCGAGCCCCACCGCGCCTATGAGGCGGCCCTCATAGGAGAGGTCGTCGGGCTCCGGGATCAACTCCGGCCAGCCCGAGTCGCCGGGGGCCAAGGCCGGCCCCACGAATACCGCCCCGGGGAGATTCTTCAGGCGCAGGCCACAGGTCCCGCGCGTACGCCCGGGAAGCGGCAGAAAATCGATCGTCCTCGTGAGCTTATGCTGGGCATCGACGCGCAGGTCGGCGTCCATCACCCCCTCCTCCTGAGCGGAAACAAGCACGCGCAGCCCCACCTTGCGCCACGCCCCGATGTCACGCGCCCCCAACCGGCTTGGAAGAAACAGAAAGCGCGGATCGGCATGGCGGCGCAGTACCTCATAAGTCGCTTGATCGAACCGTGGGGCGTTTATGAGCACCCCGCCCGCCGCGCGATCCACCAGGTAATAGACCGCCGGCGGTCCGCCGCAGACCAGCCACACTTCCCGATCCCGCCATTCAAGCAATCGATCCATCAGCGTTTGAGCAAGGGGGCGAGTTCGGTCAACGCGCTCTCATACACCTTGCGCTTGAACGCCACGATGGCATCAATCGGGCTCCAGTACTCCACCCATCGCCACGCATCGAACTCCGGGGACGCCGACAGATCGAGCCTGACGTCGGCCTCGCTGCCCGTGAACCGCAGCAGAAACCATACCTGCTTCTGCCCGCGGAACCGCCGCGGCCCGGTGGGACGCTGGTAGGCGCGTGGCAGGTCATAGCGCAGCCAGCCGCGCGTGCGGCCACAGATCTCCACCTGCCCGCTCTCAAGCCCCACCTCCTCATAGAGTTCGCGAAACAGGGCCTCCTCGGCGCTCTCTTTGCGCTGTATGCCCCCCTGAGGGAACTGCCAGCCATCGCAGCGGCAGCGGCGCGCCCAAAACACCTGGCCCTCGGCATTGGTGAGGATGATGCCGACGTTGGGGCGATATCCGTCGCGATCTATCATATACAACAAGACGTTAGCTAGTTAGAATAGGCCCATTTTCACAGAATCCGCCGGCTACGGCAATGTAGGGGGAGAATTGGCGCTCGCACTGTTTGATTTGGACAACACCCTGCTCGCCGGTGACAGCGACTACTCCTGGGGGCGTTTCCTGGTCGCCACCGGGGCCGTGGACGGCCCGACCTACGAGCGCGCCAACGCCCGGTTCTATGAAGACTACAAGGCCGGCTCGCTCGACATCGCGGAGTTTCTGGCGTTCGCTCTTGAGCCCTTGCAGCGCCTCCCGCGCGCCGAGCTGCTCGCTTGGCGCGCGCGCTTCATCGAGGAATGCGTGCGGCCGATGGTCAAACCGTGGGTGGCGCCGCTGCTTCAGCGCTACCGGGCGCAGGGGGCGACGCTTGCGCTCGTGACCGCGACCAACGACTTCGTGACCGCGCCCATAGCCGAGAGCCTCGATATTCCGCATCCCGTCGCCACCGTGGCCGAGCAGCGCGATGGGCGCTTCACCGGTCGCCCGGACGGGATACCCTGCTTCCGCGAGGGCAAGGTGGCGCGCGTGCGGTCGTGGATGGCGGACCACGACCTGGCGTTCACCGACAGCGTGTTTTATAGCGACTCGCACAATGACCTGCCGCTACTGGAGGCGGTCTCGCGGGCCATTGCCGTGGACCCCGACCCGATCCTGCTCGCCACCGCCGAGGAGCGTGGCTGGGAGGTCCTGCGCACCGACCCGCCCGCGCAGGCGTTGTTCGCGTAGGCGCGGCGATCGCCGCGCCTACGCCCATTCTCAGCCGAATACGCCGAACAGGCGGGCCCCGGCCATCAAGAGCGCCACCGCCAGCCAAAACAGCAGCACGCGCCAGAGCAACGCCACCGCGCGGCGGATATCGGCGGCATTGACGACGTAGCCGCGCACCGCCGGCAGCCCCGGCATATCCTCCTCCTCGGGCTCCTCGCAGGCGCTCATGTGCATGGCGCCAAAGCCCGAGGCCAGCAGCGGGCCGCTGTTGATGTCGGACCACATGCCCGCCTGCCGCCGCCAGCAGTGCAGGGCGTCCTCGAAGCTGCCCATGATGCCGTAACTGAGCGCCGTGATGCGCGCCGGCACCCAACCCAGCAGGTCATCGAGCCGCGCCGCCGCCCACCCGAACTCCGCGAACTGGGTGCTGCGGTGACCCCACAGGCGGTCGAGCAGCGTAGCCAGCCGCTGCAGAACGACCGCCACGGGACCAAAAAGGATGAACCAGAAAAGCGGTGCCATGACGGCGCCGTTGGCGTGTTTCAAGACCACCTCGACCGTGGCTTGGGCCATGGACGCCTCCGTCACATCACCGGTGGTCTTGCCGGTCATCCTCTCAAGATGCGTGGCGGCCGTGAGCACGTCGCCCGACTCCAGCGACTCCGAGACCCCTACCGCCTCGCGCGTCAACCGATACAGGTCCAGACACAGATAAAGCACGAGGATGTCGAAGATGTAGACCAGGGAATAGCTGACATGGCTCAATATGTAGCGGATCAGCGCCACCCCGAGTATGACCGGGCCCGCCACCACCAGCACCGCCGCCAGACCCTGCCCGCGCGTCCCGGCATTGAAGCGCTGCTCTACGCCGCGCACCCAGTCCTCGTACCACAGAAACGGCGGGATCCGGCCGCGATCCGGGAACAAACGATCGAGCGCGACCGCAAAGAGTATGATGATCAACGTGATTGCCATCACCCTAGTCCTCCCCCTCCCGATATCCCGGCACCCACCGAACGCAACGCGTGGCGATACCGGGCCCAATCAAAAAATGGTCCGGGATCCGTCTTGCGCCCGGGGGCGATCTCCGAGTGCCCATAGAGGCGCCCGCTGGTGATCGCCGGATAATGGCGCATGAGCGCCTCGGATACCGCCTGCAAAGACCGATACTGGGCGTCCTCGAACGGGCCGTGATCCGTGCCCTCGAGCTCTATGCCCACCGAAAAGTCATTGACGCGTTCGCGCCCCTCGCATCGCGATACGCCGGCGTGCCACGCCCGATCCTCGAAGGACACGAACTGCACGACCTCGCCATCGCGGCGGATGAAGCAATGCGCCGACACCCGCAGCCCGCGAAGATCGGCATAGCCTGCGGGGCCCGTATCCAGGGTATTCATGAAAAGTCGCTCCACATCCCCCCCGCCATAGCAGCCCTCGGGTAGGCTGATCGCATGAATGATCAGGACCTCCGCGGCCATGCCCGGCGGGCGCGCATCATAATGGGGCGAGGCCGCGCGGCGGACACCCGCGAGCCACCCCCGCGCATCGATCGCGCCGATCATAAGCCCGCCATCCTCATTGCCCGCACCATTGTACCGCGTTGCTCGCACGCGTTCATTTCACGCCCCGGCTCCCGCCCGATCAAGGACCGACGCCGCGCGGGGCCGCGTAGACCCCGGCGCGCATCATGTCTTCCAGGACCGCCAGAAACGCCTCGCCGGGGCGGCTGAGCGGCCCCTGATAGATCACCGAAAGGGACTGCACGATACGCGGCACGACCGGCCGCGTGCAAAGATCCGGGGGCATGGCCGACAGGGCCGACACAAAACCCACGCCGAGCCCGCAGCGGACCGCCTCGCGCACCGCAGCGCCGGCGCTGAATTCATAGCGGATCTCAGGCTCGAGGCCCGCCTGCCGAAAAGCCACCTCGACGCGGTCGCGGGTGCCGGAACCGGGCTCCCGCCACACCACCGACACGCCCGCCAGCTCGCTGAGCGCCACCGGCTCATCCTCCGGCCTTTGCGCCAACGGGTGGTCGGCGTTCAACAGGACGCGGATATCGGTCTCGAACAGGGTCTTGCCCTTGAGCCCCGGCACCGATTCCGGCAACACCGCGTCCTCCACGAACGCAAGATCCGCGACGTCCACGCGCCGGCGCGCCTCCTCGGAATTCGCGGACTGCAGGCGCACGGTGATCATCGGATAGCGCTTCTGAAACGCCGCCATCGCGCGCAGCAACAGGAATTCGGCGTTGGTCTGGCTCGCCGCCAACAACAGACTCCCCTGCATGAGGCCCTGAACGTCCGTGCGGAGCGCCTCGGCATCGGTGAGCGCCCCCTCGATCTCGGAGGCGATGCGCAGCAAGCGCTTGCCCAAGGCGGTCGGCGTGACCCCCCGCCCATGGCGGCGATAAAGCGGCTCCCCCAACCACTCCTGGAGCCGTCGCAGCTGGTTCGAGACCGCGGGTTGCGTAAGACCCAGGGTATCCGCGGCGGCATTGATGCTCCCCATGCGCGCCACTACCGTCCAAGTCAAAAGCAGTTGAGGGTCGGGCCTTGCCATGACGCACCATGAGGAAATGGCCATAAGGGCCACAGGGGGACTGTACACCGCCGCCCGTCACGCGGCTATCTTGACAAGGCCGCCGGCATGGGTCCGCCTGGCCGCAAGCGCGCCTTGCGCGGCCCCCGCCCCCGCCACACGCCCCATCCGATGGCCTTGGCCTCGCGCCGGGCGGCCCGCGCCCGGACCCCGGATCCGATCTCTTCTGGCCTTTCCCGCCCAGCCGTTTTAGGATAGCGCCCCGGCGGACCGCCAGGCCCGCCAAGGGGGGCCGCGGCCCAAACACGACAATTGCTAGCGATCCGCACGGCAGGGCCGCGCACGATAGGGGCGGCTGGGCCGAGGAGTGGCGTGGAACCGTTTTTCATAGGGCTTATCGTCGGCATCATCACATCCGCGCCCATCGGACCGGTCGGCCTGCTCACCATTCAAAGAACCTTGGCACATGGGCGCCTCGCGGGAATATTAAGCGGCGCGGGGGCTGCCAGCGCCGACGCGTTCTATGCCGGGCTCGCGGGCCTGAGCTTGAGCGTGGTATCGAATTTTCTGGCGAGCGCGCGCTTCTGGATTCACCTCGGGGCCGGCATCCTGTGCCTGTGGTTCGGCGGACGCGCGTTCTTCTTTCGGCCGCGGCGAAGGGCCCACGCGCACCGCTATGGGGGACCTGGCGTGCTATGGACGTTCGTGTCATCGCTCCTGCTTACGCTTGCAAATCCCCTCACCATCTTGTTTTTCATCGTGGTGTTCACGACGCTGCAGATGGACCACTCGACCCTCCCCCGCCTGATGTTGCTGGTCGCCGGGATATTTTCCGGTTGCCTTGTGTGGTGGGTCTCGCTCAGTCTCGTGACCTCGCGCCTCCATACGCACCTCGAATCGCGCACCCTCATTCTCATCAATCGCGTGTCGGCGATCTTCATCATCATTCTCGGGGTCGTCGCCCTGGGCAGTGCCGGCCACTTTCTGGCAAGTCCCCGCATCCCGACGCCCTGATCCCGCGAGCCGCCACGAGCGCGCGGCCATGCGCACCCCGGTGCGCATCGGCATAGACCAGGTCTCGACCCAGGCGAGCATCGGCCTTACGATCCATCCGTTCGATGAGAGCGACCCTCAAACGCGGCTGCGCCATGCCGACCTCGCCACGCACGAGGCCAAGCGCGGGGGGCGCAATCGCTGGTCGCTGTTCGAGCAGCCCCTAGATCGCACCACGCGTGACCGTCAATCCCTTCAGAAACGCCTGCGCAAGGCCCTCGCCGAAGACCGATTCATGCTTCATTACCAGCCGCAAGTCGAACTCGCCACCGGACGTGTCACGGCCGTGGAAGCCCAGCTGCGCTGGCGGCATCCCGAGGAACAGCCGCAATCCCCGGAAGGTTTCGTGCCAATCGCAAAGGAGTCGGCGCTCATCATACCGCTCGGCGAGCGGGTGCTGCGGGAGGCGTGCCGGCAGCAACGGCGCTGGATGGACCAGGGACTCACGCCGCAGATCGCCGTCAACCCGTCGCCGACTCAATTCCAGGATCCCGAGATCCACCACCGCGTCTGCGAGGTGCTGCGCGCGAGCGGCACGGCGACCCATCACATCACCCTCGAGATCACCGAGTGAGCCGCCTTTGCCGATCCCGAGCGCGCGCCGCACGCTCGATGCCTGGTGTCAGCGGGGACTGCAGTTTGCCATCGATGATTTCGGCACGGGACAGGCCTCGCTCAGTTACCTCACCGACCTGCCCACCACGCTCATCACGATCGACCGCGCCTTCATCGCCCCGCTCCCCGGGGATCCGCAGCATAGCGCCATCGTCGAGGGCGTCATCCCCATGGCTCATCCATTGAGGCGGCCGGCGCTCGCCGCATGGCTGCGCGGCCGCTCGCTGAGCCACGAACAAGGCATCTTCGTCGCCTCCAGGCGCGCCGCCGCCCTTATCTGACCCCGGATGGCCCGAAAACCGGCGACAAAGCGTGGTCATCCCGCTATCCTTGGCCAGTGCCCATGACTGCCACCGGCCCCACCTCAAGGCGTTCGAACGACAGCCTCAAGCGCGCGCGATTGCGCGCCGCGCGTCTGGCGGCCGTCGCGCTCCTGGCGAGCGCCGGCGTGATTTACGCGGCGGCGCGCCATTTCCGCCCGGGGCATCCTTGGCTTGGCTTCGTGGCGGCCTTCAGCGGGGCGGCCATGATCGGCGCGCTGGCCGACTGGTTCGCGGTGGTGGCGCTGTTCCGCCACCCCCTGGGCCTGCGCCTGCCGCATACCGCCATCATCGCCGCCAACAAGGGCCGCATTGCCGATAGCCTCGGGGAATTCATCCAGTCGCGGTTTCTCTCCACCGACAAGATACTCGATGGCATCCACACGTTCAGGCCCGGCCGACGCATCGCCAAATGGTGCCTGCGCGAAGAGAACATCGAGCGCATCCAATCCTACCTCGGCCACGTCACGCGTCGCCTCCTCGCCAAGGTCGATCCACGTCAGGCGCGCGCCTTTCTCACCGATGCCCTGGCCTCCGGCCTGGAGGGCCTGGATACCGGCCTGCTCGCCGGACGCATCCTGGACACCCTCGCCGAAGACCGCCGTCATCAATGGCTGCTCGATGAGGCCCTCACCCAGCTCTATCAATTCCTGCAGCACGAGGACGTGCGCCAGGAGCTCGTCTTCGCCATCGCGCGCCACATGGATTTCGTGCCCTCGACCCTCAATCTCGACGAGCGCGTGGGCCGCGCCATACTTCAGCGGCTCTATGACGCCCTGCAGACCGTCTTGCAGGCGGTGCGCGAGGACCACGATCATGTGTTGCGCCGGCGCTTCGATGAGGCCGTGACCGACGTCTCCGACAAGCTAAAGCACGACGCGCGCTTTCGCGCGCGCATCCAGGCCATGCAGACCGAACTCATCCATAATCCCGAAATGGAGATCGCCATCGCGGCCCTTTGGGATGGGCTCCAGGGCTGGCTCCTGGGGCAGATCGAACAACGGCCCGGACAGGCGGGGTCTACGCGCACGCTCGCGGTCGTCATCCGCGAGCTCGCGGCTTCCTTCGCCGATCGCGCGCCGCTCCATGCCTGGATCGAGGCCCAGATCGCATCCTATGCCCCGCCGCTCGTCGAGCGTTACCGGCGCACCCTCGGGCTTTTCATCGCCGCCCAGGTCAAGTCCTGGGATGATGCCTTCCTGATCGACCAGATAGAGCTCAATATCGGCCGCGATCTGCAATTCATTCGCATCAACGGCACCCTGGTCGGGGGCATCGTGGGCCTCATCCTCTATACGGTCACCCGCTTTGTCGCCTGATCGGCGCCACCGTCGGCAAAACGGCCGCCGCGCGGACTGCTTCGCGGCCCTTTCGCGTCCATACTTGGGACCTGGCGCCCGCCGCGCTATCATAGGCGGCGCACGACAGTTTTTTGGGCGACGGGGAACAACCGGCTTCGAGCACACTCAAAGCCGTGAGCAGGCACGCGTTTCCGGTAGCATGGGCATTCATGGGCCCGGGACCGAAGGCCCGTGAACCCCTGGGTGATTCGGTCGCCGCGCCGGCCATACGCAGCCTTACACGATTTTATTTTTATCGACGAGGAGATCGACATGGGTCACTTGAAAGACCGACCGCACCGGCAGCGGTGGGGAACGGCCGTGCTGGCAGCAGGACTTATGGGGGGCACCGCCTTGCAGGCGGCCTCCGCGCAGCCCATGGTCGGACTTCCCGACTTCACGCCGATCATCCAGCACTACGGGGCGGCGGTGGTGAATATCAGCAGCACCAGCACCAAGACGGTCCATGGCGCCATGCCGACCAACCCGGTGCCGCCGAATTCGCCGTTCTACCCGTTCTTCCGCCGATTCTTCTCGGGCCCGAACGCCCAGCCCTCGCAGAAGGAAAAGGTCGAGTCGCTGGGCTCTGGCTTCATCATAAGCCACTCGGGCTATATCGTGACCGCCGCCCATGTCGTGCGCGGCGCGAGCCATATCGTCGTCGGGCTATCCAACCACCACGTCTACAAGGCCAAGATCGTGGGCCTGTCGGTGCGTTACGACACCGCCCTCCTGAAGATCAAGGGTCATGACCTGCCCACCGTGCCGCTTGGCAACTCCGACCAGATGCAGGTAGGCCAGTGGCTTTTGGCCGTGGGCGCGCCCTTTGGCTTCTACAACACCGTCACGCAAGGCGTCGTGAGTGCCATCAATCGTCCGCTTTCGGATGACGAATACATCCCCTTCATCCAAAGCGACGTGCCGATCAACCCAGGCAACTCCGGCGGCCCGTTGTTCAATATGGAAGGCCAGGTGGTCGGCATCAACGACCAGATCTACACCAGCAACGGCGGCTACATGGGGCTGTCGTTCTCGATCCCGATCAATACCGCCATGCGCGCCGTCCACGCCTTCGAGCGCCACAAGGCGATCCGCTTCGGCTGGCTCGGGGTCGATGTCCAGGGCGTGAGCAGCGAGATGGCGCGCGCCATGCGCCTCAAGGAACCGGTCGGCGCGCTGATTGCAAGCCTTGCGCACGATGGCCCGGCCGCCAAGGCCGGCCTGAAGCCAGGCGACGTGATCATGACCTATGACGACAAGCCGGTGTACAGCGTGGGCCAGCTCCCGCCGCTCGTGGGCAACACGAGCCCGGGCGACCGCGTGCCGGTGGGCATCATGCGCAACGGTCATCCGCTCACCATAAACGTCCGCGTGGGCACGCTCCCGAAGAACCTGCGTCATCCGGGCAGCCATAACATCACGCTCTCGCGCCTGCACATGGAAGTGGGTCCGCTGACCCATGAGGCACTGAGCGACATGGACATCCATCATGGCGTGGTGGTCCTGACCGTCGAGCCGGGCCCGGCGGAAAGCGCCGGCATCGCGCCGGGCATGGTGATCCAGGAGCTGAACGGCGTGGCCATTACCTCGCCCGGCCAGATCGCGCACCTGGTGTCGGGCCTGCCGGCGCACACGCCGATCCCGGTGCTCGTGCGTCGCGGCAAGGAAAGCGCCTATGTGGTCGTGACCCTGCCTTAAGCCTCGGAACCGGGCGTCTCCTCGCGGGGGCGCCCGGTCTTTTCTGTCGGCGATGGCGCCGGTCCCGTCATCCGCGGCGCGCCCCGCACCCTCAGAGCAAGACGCGCTCTATGCCACCGGCCTTCGCCACATCGGCGAAACGCTGCTGCCAGCCCGCGCCCAAGCGCTTGTTGGCGATCTCGACCACGATGTAATCGGCATCGAGACCGGTGTCCTCGCGGTAACGGCTGAGGCCTTGAAGGCATGCCGGACACGACGTCAATATCTTGACGCCCCCGGCGGCGGCATCCTCCTCCTCCGCGCCGATGATCCGCAGATCCTTTCTCAACTCCTCTTCCTTGCGAAAGCGCACCTGGGTCGCGATATCCGGCCGCGAGACCGCGAATGTGCCGGCCTCCCCGCAGCACCGATCCGAAAGCGTCACCGGGCTCCCCACGAGCGCGCTCGCGACCGCCACCGGGTTGTGGGTCTTCATGGGCGTGTGGCACGGATCGTGATACAGGTATTGGACTCCGGACACGCCGTCGAGCGACACCGATTTCTCCATCAGGTACTCGTGGATGTCGAGCAGCCGGCAGCCCGGGAAGATCTGCTCGAATTCGTACTTCAGCAGCTGGTCCATGCACGTCCCGCACGAGACAATGACGGTCTTGATATCGAGATAGTTGAGGGTATTGGCCACCCGATGAAACAGCACGCGGTTATCGGTGGTGATCTGGCGCCCCTTGGCATCATCGCCCCCGGCGGTCTGCGGGTAGCCGCAGCACAGATAGCCCGGCGGCAGCACCACCTGCGCCCCCACCTCATAGAGCATGGCGAGCGTCGCCAGCCCCACCTGGCTAAATAGCCGCTCCGAGCCGCAGCCCGGGAAATAGAACACCGCGTCCGAATCCTCGGTCACCTTCGCGGGATCGCGCAGGATCGGCACGGTCTTCACGTCCTCGATCGCGAGCAGCGCGCGCATGGTCTGGCGCGGTACGTCGCGCGGCAGGGGCTTTTTCAGGAAATGAATCACCTGCGACGAGGCCGGCGTCTTGCCGGTCGTGGCGCGCGGACGCGCGGGCCTGCCGATCGCGCTCAGCTTCACCGCCACCTCGTGGCCGAGGCGCTGGGCCTTGAAGCCCCATTCGATCATGCCCTTGCGCATGGCGCGAATGGTGCCTGGGTCGGTGACATTCAAGAACGCCATGGACGCGCGCGTGCCGATGGCCATGCGCTTATGGCCGCGCGCGCGCAGGATCTCGCGCATGCGGATCGACACGTCCCCAAAATCGATGTCGACCGGGCAGGGATTCAGGCACTTGTGGCACACCGTGCAGTGATCCGCGATATCGTTCATGCCATCGAAATGGTGGATCGAAATCCCCCGCCGGGTCTGTTCCTCGTAGAGAAAGGCCTCAATGATAAGACCGGTCCCCAAAATCTTGTTGCGTGGCGAGTAAAGCAGGTTGGCGCGCGGCACATGCGTCGTGCACACCGGCTTGCACTTGCCGCAACGCAGGCAGTTGCGTATCGCGTCATTCAAGGCGCCAAGCTCGCTGCGCTCGAGAATCAATGCCTCCTGCGACACGAGGCGCAACGAGGGCGTGTAGGCGCGTTCCAACCCGGAACCGGGCATGAGCTTGCCGCGGTTGAAATGTCCATTGGGATCCACCCGATTCTTGTAGGCGGCGAACGCCTCGATCGCCTTAGGCTCGAGGTAACGGATCTTGGTGATGCCGATGCCATGCTCCCCCGATATCACGCCTCCGAGACCGACCGCGAGATGCATGACGCGCTCGACGATACGATCGGCCTCGCGCATCATCTCGTAGTCGTTGGAGTTCACCGGGATGTTGGTGTGCACGTTGCCATCCCCGGCATGCATATGCAGCGCCACGAACAGCCTCTTCGTCAGAACCTCGGCATGAATCGCCTCGAGGCGGTGGCGTACCGCCTCGAGCTCCTGGCCGCCGAAGATGTCCTGAAGGACGCGCCCCACCTCGCGCCGATAGGAGATCCGCACATCGCGCCGCAACAACAGCGCGATCAGCTTCTCGTCGGGCCGCACCCGCGCGCCCTCCTCGCGGTCGAGCAGCTCGGCGCACGCCTCGGCCGCTTGATCGAGCCCCGCGAGGATACCCGCCCAGCGCCGCGCGACGCCACGCAGATGCGCCAATGCCGCCTCGGTCTTGGCGGTCAAGATAGCGGTATTCTCCACGCTCGTCTCATAGTCCGGGGCCAGCGCCTGCGCCGGTCCTCCCTCGGTGAGATAGGCGATCACCGCCTCCACCGCCATGATCTTGTTGGCCAGCGACTGTTCGATATTGATGCGTTCGACGCCTTCGCTGTAATCAGCGAGGCGCTCGATGGGGATCACCACGTCCTCGTTGATCTTGAAGGCGTTGGTGTGCGCGGCGATGGCCGCGGTCTTGGCGCGATCCGCCCAGAAGCGCCGCCGCGCCTCGGCGGTCACCGCCACATGACCCTCGCCGCCACGGCCATTGGCGATGCGCACGACCGCCGCCGCCGCCTCGCCCACGCGTCGATCGTCGTCGCCTGCGATATCGCACAAAAGGACCATCTTGGGGCGATCGCGGCGCGGCGCCTTGGTGCTGTAACGCACCGCGCGCAGATAACGCTCGTCCAGGTGTTCGAGTCCCGCGAGCATCACCCCCGATACCGTCCCCGGGTAGGCCTTGATCGCGGTGATCGCCGACACCGCCTCGCGCAGATCGGATCCAAAGAATTCGAGACACACCGTGCGCAGGTGGCGCGGCTTTTCATGCAAAATGAACACCGCCGAGGTGATGATGCCGTCGCAGCCCTCCTTCTGGATTCCGGGCAGGCCGGAGAGGAACTTGTCGGTCACGTCCTTCCCGAGCCCCTCCTTGCGCAACGAAGATCCCGGGATGCGCAACACCTCGGAAGGTCCGGCGGTCGTGCGTCCGTCGGCATGGGTACGGCTCACGCGGAACACCACCTCGTCCTGCTCATGGATCTTGCCGAGGTTGTGATGTTCGCGCTCCACGGTCAGCCACTCGCCTTGCGGCGTCACCATGCGCCAGGAGGCGAGATTGTCGAGCGTGGTGCCCCACAAAACGGCCTTCTTGCCACCGGCATTCATGGCCACGTTGCCGCCTATGGTCGCGGCGTCCTGCGAGGTCGGATCGACCGCGAATGACAGGCCCGCGGCCTCCGCGACCTCGGTGACGCGCAGGGTGACGGTACCGGCGCCCGCGCGTATCGTGGGCACGGGTCCGGCGACGCCCGGCAACTCCCGCCACACGACCTCGCCGACCTCATCGAGCTTCTCGGTATTGATGATGGCGGTGTCGGCAAAAAGCGGCACCGCGCCCCCCGTATAGCCGGTCCCGCCGCCACGCGGGATGATGGTAAGCCCAAGCTCGATGCAGCCCTTCACCAGTCCCGCGATCTCCTCTTCGGTATCCGGGTTGATCACCACGAAAGGCAGCTCGACCCGCCAGTCGGTGGCGTCGGTCACATGCGCGGCGCGCGCGTAGCCGCTGAAGTCGATATTGTCGCGGTGGGTGACGCGCGACAGCACCCGCAGGACCTGCTTGCGCTGGGCGCGCTCCCGCGGAAAACCCTCCTCGAAGGCATGGACCGCGGCCCGCGCCGCCGATGCCAGCGCCAGGGCCTCGGCATTGCCCTGGGCGCGCTCCACGATCTGATCGAGGCGGTGGTGCAGGGCCGACACCAGCGATCCCAGGCGCGCCTCGTGACGCAAAAGGTCATCCTGGATGAAGGGGTTGCGGCTCACCACCCACATATCCCCGAGCACCTCGAACAGCATGCGCGCGGAGCGCCCCGTCACGCGCGCCGCGCGCAGCGTGTTCAGGGTCTCCCACATCCGCGGCCCGAGGAATCGCATGACGATCTCCCGGTCGGAAAATGAGGTGTAGTTGTACGGAATCTCCCGTATTCGGGCAGTAGACGATGGGCTCATCGGGCGCTTACAGGGGGTATGGTTGCGTCATCACAATGCGCTAGTCTAGCACGAACCAGCCGCGCATCACCGGGCGGCGCGTCAGCCAGTGGTCTGGTGTCCCGCCGAATACAGGAAGTGCCGTTCACGCAGGATGGCCATGACGTGCCTTGAGGCGCCCGCCACGTCCTCGGTCTCGGTGCGCACGCGGATGTCGGGCGCCAGCGGCTTTTCATAAGGGTCGTCGACGCCCGTGAACAGGTCCATGTCGCCGCTCAGGGCGCGCGCGTAATGACCCTTGGGGTCGCGCGCGACGCAGGCGCTAAAGGGCGTATCCATGTGGATCTCGAGAAACGCGCCGCCGGCCTCCTCGACCAGCGCGCAGGCCCGCGCCCGGGCATCGCGGTACGGAGAGACCGCCGCCACGATGGCGATACCGCCATGGCGCACGATGAGGCTCGCCGCGTAACCGATGCGGCAGACGTTGTCATAACGCTCCTGGCGCGTGAACCCCACGCCCTGCGAGAGGAACTGACGCACGATGTCGCCATCGAGTATCGTCACGATGCGCCGGTCACAGGCATCGAGCTCGCCGGCCACGGCCCGACTGAGCGTGCTCTTGCCGCTCCCTGGCAGGCCCGTGAACCACAGCGCCAACCCGCCCCCCGCGCCCTCGACATCCGCCGCCTGCCTTGCTCGCGATCGTCCCTTCACCACCCTGATCTCCTCCGCGTTGACGTGAGGCCCTCCGGCGCGCGCAACGAGCGCCCGCGCCGGTGCGTCAGACAATATCACAGCACGCGCGGGAGCGCGGCCCTCCCCATCGGCCTCGCAAGGGCGGGCGCGGCCGCCGGCGGCGGTCCCGAGATCCGGCCTCAGACCAACAGCCGGTCCGGCGTGCCGGCGGCTGGCAGGATCCATGACCTCACGCTCACGATACCATCCCTGGCAAGCCCCGCCGCGATGGCGCCGTGCCTCCGCCATGACGCGGGTCGCACAAGCGCGCCCGGCCCTGGACCGTCTGCCCCAAAACCGGGCGCGCCCGCGCGGTGCGTCCTCGCCGGCCCCACCGACAACATCCAAAAAGGGGGCGTGCTCGCGCCACCGCCCCCCGCGGGAATCCAGGCACCGTTCTTGCTTGGCGCCCTTCATCCGACCCCCACAAGGAATACCGATGATGACTGGGCCTTGCACCGGCTGGACCCTTGGCGAGTGGCAACAGGGCTACCTGAGCGGGAAGGTCACGCCCGCGACCCTCCTCGAACACCTGGCGGCCTTTCCCGCGCAAGACCCGGCATGGATCACGGTCGGCGATCGCGCGCATCTCGAGACCCAGCTCGCGGCGCTTGCGGAACGACTCGCCTTGGCCGGCCCCGCCTCGCTGCCATTATATGGGGTGCCGTTCGCGGTCAAGGACAACATCGACGTCTGCGGATGGCCGACCACCGCCGGGTGCGCGGAGTTTCGCTATGTCGCGCACGCCACCGCCCCGGTGGTGGCGCGCCTGCAGGCCGCCGGCGCCATCCTCGTCGGCAAGACCAACATGGATCAGTTTGCCACCGGCTTGAGCGGCACGCGCTCGCCCTACGGGGCGGTGCCGAATGCCTTGAACCCGAACTATATCTCCGGCGGATCCAGTTCAGGATCGGCCTCGGTCGTCGCCCGCGGCCTCGTGCCCTTCGCGCTCGGAACCGACACCGCCGGCTCCGGACGCGTCCCGGCGGCCTTCAACAACATCGTCGGCCTCAAGCCCACCCGCGGGTGGTGGTCCACGCGCGGGCTGGTGCCGGCCTGCCGCACGCTCGACTGCCTCTCGGTGCTTGCGCTCACGGTCGCCGATGCCGCGCGCATCGCGGCGATCGTGGCCGGCTTCGATCCCGAGGACCCGTATTCCCGCGAGGACCCGCTGCGGGCCGCGCCCCGCCCCGCCGACCCCATGACCCTTGCCACCCCCGACAATCTCGAGTTTTTCGGGGACCATCAGGCCGCGCGCGCCTTTGCCGCAACCATCGAGACCTTGAGAGACCTCGGCGCGCGCATCGAGGCCATCGACTTCGCGCCGTTTCAGGCCCTTGCCGAGCTCCTTTACCAGGGCCCCTGGGTGGCGGAACGCATGGCGCCGCTCGCCTCGTTTCTCGAGCGCCAGCCGGCGGCCCTTCACCACGCGGTGCGCGCCGCGCTGGCGGGCGCCATGAGCTTCTCGGCGCGCGACGCCTTTCGTGGCGAACACGAGCGCGCGCGCCTGAGCGCCTTGATCGCCCAAACCTTGCGCGGATACGATGCCTTGCTGGTCCCGACCGCGCCCACGATCTACACGATCAGCGACATGGCCCGCGATCCCATGGGTTACAACACGCGGCTTGGCTTCTATACGAACTTCGTCAACCTCGCCGATCTGTGCGCGCTCGCGGTCCCCGGGCGGTTCCGCGAGGATGGACTGGCAAGCGGCGTGACCTTCATCGCCCCGGCGTGGCATGACCAGGCGTTGACGGTGCTCGCGCGGACCTTGGAGCGCCACCTCGAGCAGCCGCTCGGCGCCACCGGCCGCCGACCCCCCGATCACGCCCCCGAGACCCTACCCATCCTGTGCCCGAGCGTGCCCTTGGCCGTGGTCGGCGCCCACATGCGCGGCCTGCCGCTGAACGGGGCGCTGAGCGCGCGTCATGCGGTGTTCAAAGAGCGTACGCGCACCGCGCCGCGCTATCGGCTTTATGCCCTGCCAGGCACGCCTCCGCGGCCCTGCCTGGTCCGCGAGACCCGCGGCGCCTCGATCGAGGTCGAGATCTGGGACATCCCGCTTGGCCATTTCGGGGCGCTGGTCGCCGAGGTCCCGGCGCCGCTCGCCATAGGAACCGTGATGCTCGAGGATGGGCGATCGGTCAAAGGCTTTATCGCGGAGGCCATAGCCGTCGAGGGGCTTGGCGACATCACCGCGTGGGGCGGCTGGCGCGCCTATCTCCAGGACCAGGAGGCGAGCCGGTGATCTTGGGCGTGGGCGGCGGGCGCAGGCTTGCAGGGTGCCCCCCGACCGGCACGCGCATCGAGGCCACCCGGGCATGGAAGCGGCGCGGCAGGCCACGGCCCCCGGGCGGCCCCTCGCCCGCGAGACGGCGCCCTAGAACACGATCTGTCCGCCCACGCCTCCCCCAAGGCCGGCGCTGCCGTTGCTGAAACCCTTATCGATATACACCTGCACGCCGCTGCCGGCGGCCGTGACATCGTAGTTCCAGGCGAGTATCGCATCCGAGGGGCCCGCATAGCCCGCCTGTTCCGACTGCGCGCCCGCGTACATCGCGGTCACGACGTTGCGCGCGCTCGTGGCGATGCTGACGCCGGCATTGTAGGTGGCGATATTCCGCAGGCCCAGCCCCGGAGGGCGGCCGACGAACCGATAGCCGACATGCGCGAACGGAAACACATTGGCGCCGATCGTGCTATCGACCCCGACCCCCAGTTCGTAATCGTTGCGCCCGGTACCGAGCCCCTCGCGCGCCGACGCGGTCGCGAACTTGACCTTGAAGTAAGGCACCACGGCCGGCCTCAGGCCGCGCTCGGGTAGCACCGTGACATGGGTGGCAAGCCAGATATCTCCAAGGCCGCCGGCGCTCGTCGTCTGGCGCCCCTGGCCGCGTGCCGACAGGGTGTCGTTCGTGAGCTTGGCGCCCACCGGCAGGTTCACAACCGAGACATAGGGGACCGTGAGCTTCACGCGTACGCCCGAGCTCCGGTATTGCAGGTAGGTGGGATCGTAAAAGATCCCGATGGTATGGCGCGTCCCGTAGCGACCCTGATAATCGGATGGCACGTTGCCGAGCGTCCAGGGATGGGCCGCCCATGCCGACTGGCACACGAGCACGGCCCCCAACAGCCCTCCCCTTCCCAACCGCATCGCGCCTCCCTGGTTTCTTGCCTGACCGCCCGCCGCGCGAGGCAGCGCCGATAGTATACCGCGGCGACCCCGTGCGGCGACCCCGTGCGGCCCGCCCGGATCGGCAAGCGCCGCGGTCGCGCTCGTTCAGGCGCCGGGGGCGCTCAGCCGGATACGGTCGAGCAGCGACGCGAATCCGCGATCGCGGCCGGCGATCGCGTCCGCCAGGGTATAGCCATCGAGCTCCCGCAGGAACTGCGCCTGCGCGGCCGCCAGCATGCCTTTCAGATGACAGATCGGCGTCAAGCGGCAGCTGTTCGCCTGCGCGTCGAAGCATTCGACGATGTCGAAACGCGCCTCGGTCTGGCGTATCACCTCGCCGATGCCGATCTGCGCGGCGGCGCGCGCAAGCTTGAGGCCGCCCCCCTTGCCGCGCGTGGTCGCGATGAAGCCGAGCTGTCCCAGCCTGTGCACGATCTTCACGAGATGATGGCGCGATATGCCGTAAAACGCCGCGATTTCGCTGATCGTCGCCACCCCGTCACGCTCCTTCATGCTGAGATACATCAATATCCGCAGGGCATAGTCGCTGTAGCGGGTCAACTGCATGGGATCCGTTCCATAAGACTTGCTCGGTTATGCACGAACATGACCGAAGCGGATTTCCTGCTTCGTCGAGGCCGGTTTCACGTTGCCAGACGGACCAACGCCAGAGCCTTCCTCCATTGCCGGCCGTATGGCCGG
>DAHWGZ010000039.1 GCA_027335965.1 Acidiferrobacter sp. | reverse complement strand
CGCATACTCCGACGAGATCCTCCTGCCGGCGCTCCTCGATGCCGCCACCGCCGCGCGCGCCATTGCCCGCGGCGGACGGGAACAGACCGCGGCGCTCGCCACCCGCGACGGTGGCGCGCTGTCTTTGTATCAGCCGCTCGATCCGCTTTTGAGCCTGGATGATACCGCCAAGGTGGGGCTGCTCGAGCGTGTCGAGCAGGAGGCGCGCCGCCTCGATCCGCGCGTGACGCAGGTGATGGCGAGTCTGGGCGGATCGCAGGAGACCATACTGATCGTACGCAGCGATGGCGTCATGGCCGCGGATGTCCGGCCGCTCGTGCGCCTCAACGTGACCGTCATCGTGGAGCAGGACGGTCGCCGGGAGCATGGCTCCTCGGGGGGCGGCGGACGCACCGATTACGGCTATTTCCTGACCGAGGAGCGCGCCCTCTCCTATGCCCGCGAGGCCGTGAGGCAGGCGCTCGTGAACCTCGAGGCCGCGCCCGCGCCGGCCGGGACCATGCAGGTGGTGCTCGGTCCAGGGTGGCCTGGCATCCTGCTGCATGAGGCCATAGGCCACGGGCTCGAGGGCGATTTCAACCGCAAGGGGACATCGGCCTTCGCCGGCCGGCTCGGCGACAAGATCGCCGCCGATACCTGCACGGTGGTCGATGACGGGACCTTGCCGGGACGCCGCGGCTCGCTGAACGTCGATGACGAGGGGACCCCGACCCAGAGCACCATCCTGATCGAGCGCGGCGTGCTGCGCGGCTATATCCAGGACCGCATGAATGCGCGCCTCATGGGCATGGCGCCCACCGGCAACGGACGTCGCGAGTCCTACGCGCACCTGCCGATGCCGCGCATGACCAATACCTACATGCTGGCCGGACAGACGCCGCCCGAGGAGATCATCGCATCGGTCAAGAAGGGCCTGTATGCCGTGAACTTCGGCGGGGGCCAGGTCGACATCACCTCCGGCAAGTTCGTATTCTCGGCCTCCGAGGCCTATCTCATCGAGAACGGCCGGATCGGGCGGCCGGTGCGCGGCGCCACCATCATTGGCAATGGCCCGGATGTCTTGACGCGGGTGGCCATGGTCGGCAACGACCTGGCCCTCGATAGCGGCGTCGGGACCTGCGGCAAGGACGGGCAGAGCGTGCCGGTGGGGGTCGGCCAGCCGACCCTGCGCATAGATGGCATGACAGTGGGCGGAACGGAGGAATGATGGATTCCATGACGACGACAGCCAAGACCGCGCCTTCGCTTCAGGACTTGGCGGAGCAGGCCCTCGATCTCGCCCGCCGCCAGGGGGCGAGCGCCGCGGAGGTGAATACCGGGCTCGGGGCCGGGCTTTCGGTGACGGTCCGCAAGGGCGAGGTCGAGACCGTCGAGCATCACCGCGACAAGAGCCTGTCCATCACGGTCTTTTTCGGGGAGCGCAGCGGATCGGCGAGCACCGCGGATTTTCGCCCGCAGGCCCTGTCGGAGGCGGTCATGGCGGCCTGTGCCATCGCCCGCCATACGGCCGCCGATCCCTATAACGGCCTCGCCGATCCAGCGCACCTCGCGCGCGACATCCCCGATCTCGATCTCCATCATCCCTGGCCGCTGTCGATGGAGGAGGCGATCGATCTCGCTCGGCGTTGCGAGGACGCGGCCTTTGCCACTGATCCCCGCATCCGCAATTCCGAGGGCGCGAGCGTCACCACCCATGACGGCACGGATGTCTATGCCACCAGCGACGGCTTTCTTGGGACCGTGCGCGCAAGCCGCCACGGGATCAGTTGCGCGGTCTTGGGCGAGGACGGCAACGGCTCCATGCAGCGCGATTACGACTACGCCGCGGTGCGCGACCCCCGCGACCTGCCGGCGGCCGAGGAGGTCGGCCGCAGCGCCGCGCGGCGCACCGCGCGCAGGCTCGGCGCCCGCCAGATCAAGACCTGTCAGGTCCCGGTCCTCTACGAGGCGCAGGTGGCGCGCAGCCTGGTATCGCACCTGGTGTCGGCGATCAGCGGCCCAAGCCTTTACCGGCGCTCGTCGTTTCTCCTCGATAGCGTCGGCAGCGCCCTGTTTCCAGACTGGGTCCAGCTGTATGAGGAACCGCACCGCAAGAAGGCGATGGGCAGCGCGCCATTCGACGGCGAGGGCGTGGAGACCCGCTATAGCGAGCTCGTGACCGACGGGGTGTTGCGCCGCTACTGCCTGGACAGTTACGCGGCGCGCAAGCTCGGCCTGGTCACCACCGCCAACGCCGGCGGCGTGCATAACCTGACGGTCGCCCCGGGCCAGGAAGACCTGAGCGGCCTTTTGCGGCAAATGGGACGCGGGCTGTTCGTGACCGAACTCATAGGGTTCGGCATCAATGGTGTCACGGGGGATTATTCGCGCGGGGCGGCCGGATTCTGGGTGGAGGGCGGCGAGATCGTCCATCCAGTCGAGGAGATCACCATCGCCTCCAACCTGCGGGATATGTACAAGGGGCTCATCGCGGTGGGACGTGACGTCGATGCCCGCCACAATGTATGCACGGGCTCGTGGCTTCTGGAGCGCATGACGGTGGCCGGCGGCTGATCAGCCGCCAAGGTCCATCTCGTAGGCGTTGTCGCCAACGGGAAGGCCCAGATCCGTCACGAGTTCCTGCGCGCGGCGGGACAGGGTCGCATGAACGCGCGCGCGGACGCGCATGTCCTCGAGTATCCACGCGAGGTCGGCGGGATGGCATGGCCGGCCCGCGACACGCAGGTGACGGATCGCGATGGTTGCGGGCCCGACGTCGCACAGGACCGGCAGCGGGAGATCGAGAGGCAGGATGAAGCGGTGCGCAAGCCATGACACCGGACTGTGCCGACCGGGCGGTTGGCGCGCGTCTATGCGAAAGTGTCCACCCCCGCCGCCGAGCTTCAGGAGCTCCTCCAGCCAGTCTAGCGCAAGGCCTTGATGGACGATGAGGGTGCGGCCCTGGTAGCGGGCAAAGAAACGATCGAGCAGGCGCGCGTCGCGACGCGCCGCGTACATCCGCATCAAGGCCTTCATTCGACGGATCATGCCAAGGTCGCAACGCTTGCACAAGCCGGCGCGGCCCCAAAAAGACGAGGAGTGCGCGATGGAATGTGATGTCCTGGTCATCGGATCCGGGCCTGGCGGCTACCGGGCGGCGGTACTGGCGGCGCTGCGCGGGCTTCGCGCCGTCATCGTCGAAGAGGCCACGTGGGGCGGGTGCTGCCTGAACCGCGGGTGCGTGCCCAAGAAGGACTGGTACCACACCGCGCGCGTGCTCGATTCCGCGCGTCATTTCGAAAAGCGCGGCATCGTGGGTGGCTTGCGGGGCGACCTCGCGCAGGCATGGCGCCACCAACGCGAGGTGGTCACGGCGGTGCGCGCAAGCTACCAATCGTACCTGAAGCGCCTGGGCGTGACCGCCATCGAGGGGCATGCGCGCTTCCGGGACCAGAATACGGTCGTAATCGAGCCTGACGGCGCCATGATCTCGCCGCGCGCCGTGATCATCGCCACCGGCTCCGCCCCGCATGTCCCCGAGGGCTTCTCGGTGACGCCGGGGCGCGTCCTCCACAGCGATCTCTTGTTCGACCAGCTGGTGCCGGAAGGGGCGCGCGTGGCGATCGTGGGAGGCGGGGTGGTGGCGCTCGAGTTTGCCTATATCCTGCGCGCCTTCGGCCGCGAGGTCTTGTGGCTGGCGCGCCAGGATCCGTTCGCGCGCAGCGAGTTCAGTACGCCGGCCATGAAGCTCTTGAAGACCGCCATGGCCGATGCCGGGCTTGCGCCGATCCGCGCCGGGGCGCGCGCGCTCGCCGCCACCGATACCGGCGTGTCCCTAACGACCACGGGCGGCGAGGTGTTCGGGGCGGATTGGGCGTTGCTTGCCACGGGCCGGCGGCCGGTCACCGAAGGCCTCGATCTGGCGCGCGCCGGCGCGCGGCTCGATGCCCGCGGCTACATCGCGGTCGATGTCGAGATGCATGCCGCCGGCACCTCGATCTATGCCATCGGGGACTGCGTGGCAGGCCCCATGACCGCCAATCGCGCGCTCTACGAGGCCGGAGTCGCGATCGACAATATCCTTGCGCCGGGGAGTCATAAGCGCGACCTCGCGCGCGTGCCCGAGGCGGTCTACAGCGCCCTCGAGCTCGCGCGCGTCGGTCTTACCGAGGAGCAGGCCGAGGACGAGGGCCACGAGCCCGGGGTCGGATTCGCGGCGTTCGAGACCTCGCCGCGGGCCCTTGGCCAGGATGAGCCGGAGGGGTATGTGCGGCTCATCGCGGATCTCGACAGTGGCGCGCTGCTCGGGGGCGAGGTCCTGGGCACGGATGCCGGCGAATTGATTCACATGCTCACCGCAGGCCCTTCGCTCGGGGCGTTGCGCCGCATCGCCGGCGCGGGCTTCAATCACCCGTCCCGCAGCGAGGAATTCCAGAATGCCGTCGAGACCCTGGCCGCGAAGTGGAATCTCCAGGGGCATGTGTTCGGCGTCGGCGACGGCGCGCAAGACGCATCCTGATCGAAGGCGCTTTTCGGTCAATCTCGCGCCTTTGTCGGCCATCGTTGCGCGGTGCCGGGTTTTGGGCCATAGTGATACGCGCTTTTTCTCATCATGACAGGAACGATCTTGGAATCACGGCGGGAGGGGGGTATGGCGGGAGACGTCTTGAGCGTTTTCAAAGAGGCCGTGCAGTCCCGGTGTTGCTGCGCGCTGCGTTATCGCGATCAGACCCAGGTCCGGGTGGTGGAGCCGCATGCCGTCTATGAGGACGCAAGCGGCGAGATCATCGTGGATTGCTATCAGATCAGCGGTTACTCGGAGTCCGGGCGCACGCCGCCGTTTTGGCGGCCGTTCCGGCTGCGCAAGATCGGCGCTGCGGCGCTCCTGAAAAAGACCTTCGCGCCCCGGCATTCGGAAGGCTTCAGCGCCACCCGCTCCCGCTATCGCAATGGACTCATCTGCGCGGTCTCCAATGCCGGGGCGCCAGCCATGCGCGCCCCCGCCCCGCCTACCGCGCCGGTAGGACCGTTTCGTCCCGCGAAGACCCTGCGGCGCTGAGGCGCGTGATCCCGTAGGGCGCGAGGAACGGTCCACGGCCCGGCGGGACCCGGGACCGAACCGGCGTCCATTTGCCCAACGCGAGTCCATTGTCCCAACGCGAACAGCGACACACGGAGCGAGAGCTCGAGGCCTCGGCCGATGGCGGTCCATCGGCTCTGGGCAGCGGCCCGCCCCGCCCGCCTCCTCGCAAGACCGCGTTCATGCGAGCCCCGCCGATGACAAGGGGCCGCGAGCCCCGCAAGCTGCGTGTCGAGACCGGCAAGGGCCAGGCCCGGGCCGCCGGTCTTCATCGAGGGCGCCGTCAGCTCTCGCGCGGTGGCCATCCGTCCGCGCGCCGAGCTCGTGTCGCGCGCCCGCACCCTGCCAGATTTACGCGACCGCCGGTCAGTCCCCGATCTCGCCATCCCCGTTCATGCGGTCCACCAGGAGCTGGACGGCGCGGGGATCGCGCGCCGCCATGACCTGGGCGGACCGTTGCTTCAGGTCCGCGATCGCGCTTTCGCGCACGATCTTCTTGATCTCGAGCAGCGCCGATGGGTGCATGCTGAACTCCCGCAGGCCAAGGCCGAGCAAAAGACGCGTATAGCGCGTGTCGCCGGCCATCTCTCCGCACATGGCCACCGGTATGCCCTGCTTGTCGGCGGCGTCTATGGTCATGGCGATGAGCCGCAGCACCGATGGGTGAAGCGGGTCGTAGAGGTAGTTCACGGTGTCGTCGACGCGGTCGATGGCAAGGGTGTACTGAATGAGGTCATTGGTGCCGATCGACAGGAAGTCGAGATGGGCGGCGAACAAATCGGCGGATACCGCCGCCGCCGGGACCTCGATCATGCCCCCTATCGGTATGTTGGTGTCGAAGTCGACGCCGACGCGCAGCAATTCTTCCTGGACCTCGCGCACGATCTCGACGACGCGCGCGATCTCGTCGATGTTGGACAGCATCGGAATCATGAGGCGCACCGTTCCGAATGCCGATGCGCGCAGTATGGCCCGCAACTGGACCTTGAAAAGCCCGACTTCCTGCAGGCACAGGCGCACGGCGCGCAAGCCAAGCGCGGGATTGGCGGCGGTGGTCGGCAGGTCGATGTCGGCCTGCTTGTCCGCGCCCAGATCGAGGGTGCGGATGGTGACCGGTTGCCCGGGAAGCTCGCGTATCACCTTGACGTAGGCCGCGAACTGCTCTTCCTCGTCGGGCGGCGTCTTGCGGTTCATGAACAAGAACTCGGTGCGGTAAAGCCCGATGCCGCTCGCCAAGGCCTGATGAACGCCGGCCATGTCCTCGGGGAGCTCTATGTTGGCGAGCAGCTGCACGGTCACGCCATCGCGGCTTATGGCCTCGCTCGTGCGCAAGGCTTTTAGCTCGCGCTGCAGCCGCTCGATCTTGCGCGCGCGTTTCTCGTATTCGGAGATCACGATCGCATCCGGGGCCACGAACAGGATGCCGCGCTTGCCGTCGACTATGAGTTCGTCGTTGTTGTCGATGTAGCGGGTCGCGCCGTGAACCGCGACGATGGCCGGTATCCCGAGACTGCGGGAGAGGATGGCGGTGTGCGAGATCGGTCCGCCGAGGTTGGTCACAAACGCCACGATGCCCTTGTTTTTCAGGGTCACCGCATCGGCCGGAGCAAGATCGTTGGCGACCACGACGCATCCGTCCAATTCGTCTGGTATCGGCTCGGCCTCGCGTTCATCCGGGTTCAAAAGGTTGCGGAGAACGCGCTCGACCACCTGCGCGACGTCGATCTTCTTGTTGCGCAGATAGGGGTCTTCCATGCTTTCGAACACCGCCACCAGGCGATCGCTCTGGGTCTTGAGCGCGAACTCGGCGTTCCACTGGTTGTCGCGGATGTCCTTTATGGGCGCTTCCGAGACCATGGTGTCGTTCAGGATGAGGAGATGGGTGTCGAGAAAACTCGCCGCTTCGACCGGCGCGTCGGGCGGGATGTGGTCGCGGATGTCGCCCAGCTCCTGGCGCGTGGTCTCGACAGCCTCCAGAAAGCGCCGCACCTCGTCTTCCACGAATGCCGCGGGTATGACGTACTCCGGGATTTTCAGGCGTTCGCGCTTCAGTACGTAGGCGCGGCCGATGGCGATGCCGCTGCTTACGCCCTTGCCGTGAAGCGCGAGCATCAGGCCTCTTCTCCGAATCGCTGTTCGATCAGCCGACACAAGGCCTGGCTTGCCTCGCCCTCGTCTGATCCCTCGGCGCAGATCTTCAGGGTCGATCCCTGGCCCGCCGCCAGCATCATGATGCCCATGATGCTCTTGCCGTTGACGCTGCGCCCATCGCGGGTCACGGTGATGGCGGATTCGAACGACGAGGCGAGACTCACGAGCTTCGCCGAAGCCCGCGCATGCATGCCCAATTTATTGATGACAGCGACCTCAATGCACTTCATGCTTGGCGTCATCCAGAAGACAAAATTCGGTGGCACAAACAATCCCTTCCATTCCACCGCTCAAGGCCTTTCCAATCAGGTCGTCGAGCGGCAGATCGCGATAGTTCAATACGCGAATCAGCATGGGTAGATTGAGGCCGGTGACGAGCTCCACCCGATGGCGCGCCAGCAGGCGGCAGGCGACGTTGATGTGGGTGGCCCCGTAGATATCAGCGAGGATCAGGACCCCTTCGCCCTGATCGATCGCGTGGATCGCCTTGGAGAGCGCCGCGGTCAGTTCGTCCGGCGGAGTCTCGTAATGCACAGGGAAGGCCGCCAGCGCGGGTGGCCGCTGGCCCAGGACATGGTCCACCGCCTCGAGCAGGCCGAAGGCCACGTCTTTTTGTGCCAAAACCAGAAGTCCTATCATGAGGCGTTCCGCCCTCCGTTACCGCCATGGCGATCCTTATTCACCGGTGCATGCCCCAGGCGCGCGGCCTTCGAGCATTCGTCGGCCTCGCGGCCCGCGCCATTTAGGGTGCCGCCGAGGCGATCCCCTCGGTAAGTTCCCGGTGCCGGATCTGGGTACTGATGCCTTGTTTGCGAAAGTGCGCCGCCAGTCTTTCGGCCAGATACACCGAGCGATGCTGGCCGCCGGTGCAGCCAATCGCGACCGTGAGGTAGCTGCGGTTTTCCTGTTCGAAGCCCGGCAACCACCGCGCCAGAAAGTCCGCGATGTGTTCCTGCATCGCCGCCACTTCCGGGTGGCGCTCGAGGAACGCCGCAACCGCCGGGTCGCGCCCGGTGAGCGCCCGCAGGCCCTGTTCCCAATAGGGGTTGGGGAGGCAGCGGACATCGAAGACGTAGTCGGCATCGAGCGGCGTCCCGTGCTTGAACCCAAAGGACTCGAACAGCAGCATGATGCCGCGCGTGCTCGCGCCGCGCGCGAACTCGTAGATGATCTGGCGAAGCTGCTGGGCCGTCGTATGGGTGGTGTCGATGCGCCGCGTGCACGATAGCGACAAGGGTTCGAGCCGCGCCTTCTCCAGCCGTATGCTTTCGAGAAGCGGGGTCTTGGGATCCGTCAGCGGATGCCTGCGGCGGGTCTCCTTGAAGCGCTTCATGAGCACTGCCTCGTCGGCCTCGAGGAAGATGATCCGGTAATCGACGCCGAGCGCGCGGAGTTTTTCGAGATTCATGGGCGCGGTATCGAGAAACAGGCGGTTGCGGGCATCGATGCCGACCGCGATGTCGGAGAACTCGGAGCGCATGTCGGCCATCTGGTGGGCGAAATGCGGCAGCAACGCCGCCGGGAGGTTGTCGATGCAGTAGAAACCGACATCCTCCAGCGCCTGGAGCGCAATGCTTTTTCCGGACCCCGACAGGCCGCTTATGATGATGAAGCTCATGGGGACTTCATGGCGAGACTCTGCCGGTGCATGAAGTCCTCGAGGGCGTTGATGCCCCGGCGCCGCAGGATATGGCCGCGGGTGGCGACCTCGACGAGCACCGCGAGATTGCGGCCGGGGGCCACGAATAACGCGACCTCGGCGACCTCGATGCCGAGGATCGCCCGGGTCTTCTGTTCGGCCTGCAGCCGGTCTATTCCGGACTGGGGGTTGGAGGCGTAATCCTTCAGGCGCACGATCAGGTGCAGGGTCTTTTCATGGCGCACCGCGGTCTCGCCGAACATCGCGCGGATGTTCAATATGCCAAGCCCGCGGACCTCCAGGAAGTCGCAGAGCATGTCCGGGCAGCGCCCCTGGAGGCCGTCTGGCCCGATGCGGAAGAATTCGCAGGCGTCGTCTGCGATCAGCCGATGGCCGCGGCTCAAAAGCTCGAGCGCGAGCTCGCTCTTCCCGATCCCGCTCTCGCCTGTCAGGAATACCCCAAGCCCCATGACCTCCATGAATACGCCGTGCAGGATCTCGCGTTCGGCGAGCGCGCGCGCCAGGTAGTACTGGAGGTCGTGGATGACGCGCGGGCTTGGTAGCGAGGAGCTAAAGAGCGGCATGGATGCGGCGTCCGCGGCGCTGCGCATGTCGTCCGGGATGTTCTGGCCATTGGCGACGATCACGATTGCCGACGACGGCGACCCGAAGAGTTCCGTCAGCGCGAGTTCGCGCGCCTTCGGGGTGATGTGTTCGTAGAGGTAGGCGGTCTCGTGGGTGCCGATTACCTGCACGCGGTTGGGGTGGACGAAGTTCAGATGGCCCACGAGCGCCATTCCGGGGAAGCGCGCGGTGGCGAGCTCCAGCAGGCGGTTGGCGCCCGCCTTCCCGGCCTGCCAGGCGAGCTTCAAGGTCTCGTGCTGGGCCTCGTACACATTTTGCGCCGTCAGTATGGTGCTCATCGCGCCCTATCGTCCATCCGCTCCGCCGCTACCCCGCGGCGCCTCGCCCCGGGGACCGGGGCTTGGTGTCGCGACCAGTATATAACCCCGCGCGCGGATGGGCGAGGCGCTCATGGCGGACCCATGAGCGGGGCGCCGCCCGGGCTCATCCCGACCGGTGCTGATCCATGACCTTCTCCTTGTGACGGAGAATCTGCCGGTCCAGCTTGTCGGTGAGCAGGTCTATGGCGGCATACATGTCCTCGCCGGCGGCATCCGCGTGGATGACCGCGCCCTTGGCGCGCACATTGGCCTCCGCCGTATAGCGCTTCTTCTCCACGTGCAGTACGACATCGGCGGTGATCGCGTGATCGAAATGGCGCTCGATGCGCCCAATCTTCTCGAGGGCATAATCGCGTAACGGCGGGGTGATCTCTACTTGCTGTCCACTGACCGTGATATCCATCGGATTCCCCTCTTCTTTCAATTAAACGAGCGATTTTCGTTGACTGGATGGTGGGATACTGAGCGATTCCCGGTACTTTGCGATGGTCCTCCTGGCGATGTTGATGCCCTGCTCCAAGAGCAGGTCGGCGATCTTGCTGTCACTTATGGGCCTGTCAGGCGGCTCGGCCTCGATGATCTTGCGGATGAGCGAGCGGATGGCGGTCGCCGAGCAGGTTCCGCCATCGGCGGTGCCGACGTGGCTCGAAAAGAAGTATTTCAGCTCGAATATGCCGCGCGGCGTCATCATGTATTTGTTGGTCGTGACCCGCGAGACCGTGGACTCGTGCATGCCGACCTCGCCCGCGACATCATGCAAGACCAGGGGCCGCATGGCCTCCGGCCCATGATCGAAGAAGCCGCGCTGGCGATCGACGATCACGCGCGCCACCTTGAGCAGGGTCTCGTTGCGGCTTTGCAGGCTCTTCAGGAACCAGCGCGCCTCCTGGAGGTGGTCGTGCAGGAAGCGGTCCTGCGCGGATCCCCGTCCGCGCTGGATCATGCGTTCGTAGTGGCTGTTGATGCGCAGCTTCGGCATGGCGGCAATGTTGAGGTCGGCGCGCCAGCTCCCGCGCCGCTTCTTCACCAGGATCTCCGGCACGACATAGGCATTGGGGGCCGTCGAGACGTGCGATCCCGGCCGCGGATTCAGGCCTTTCAATAACGCCATGGCCGGCCCCAGCGTGTCCGACTCGAGGCGTGTCAGGCGCTTGATTTCCTTGAAATCGCGCTGGCCGAGCAGTTTCAGGTGGACGGGGTCGGTCAGCATGCGCGCGGCATCCCGGTAAGGCGTCGCCGGGTCCAGGCGGCGGAGCTGCAGATCGAGGCATTCGCCCAGGTGGCGTGCCCCGACCCCGACCGGATCGAAGTTCTGCACCTGATGCAAGACCGCCTCAACCTCGTCTACGGTGAGCTCCAGGTCCGGGAGGGTCGCCAGGATGTCGTCGACGCCCCCCACGAAATACCCGTCTTCGTCGACGGCGTCGATGATCGCGATGGCCACGAGCCGGTCGCGGTCGGAGAACGGCGTCATCTGCAGTTGCCAGAGGAGGTGGTCCCTGAGGCTCGTCGGGCGGCTGTTGCGCGCCTCGAAGTTGGTGTCGTTGTCCTCGTCGCCGCTGCCGGAACTCGCGGGCGCGACTTCATAATCGCCCTCCCAGTCGAGCTCGGCGGGGTCGGCGTCGCCCTCGCCATCATCCCGGACCTCGTCGGCGGTCACCGCCTCGTTTGGTTCCTCGGCCGCCGTCTCTTCGCCGTCGGCGTGGTCGGTTTCTTCCAGGAGCGGGTTTTTCTCCAGAACTTCGCGTATCTCCTGCTCGAGCTCAATCGACGACAGCTGCAGCAGGCGGATCGCCTGCTGCAGCTGGGGCGTGATGGTGAGATGTTGCCCGATTCTGAGGTCGAGTGTCTGTTTCATAAGATCCCTGAGACCTATTTTAGTCTATTCCCGCGGTTTCCAGAAACCGTGGTTAGAGGACGAAATTCTCGCCTAGATAGACGCGCCTGACATCGGGATCGGCAAGCACGGATGCCGGGTCCCCCGAGGCCAGCACATGGCCATCGTTGATGATGTAGGCGCGGTCGCAGATCTTCAGGGTCTCGCGCACGTTGTGGTCTGTGATCAAAACGCCGATGCCCAGGCTGCGC
>DAHWGZ010000399.1:458-714 GCA_027335965.1 Acidiferrobacter sp. | reverse complement strand
TCCGCAGGAGCTTTACCAGATTCAGTACCGGGCGCCCGGCGATCCCGTCCTCGCTGGCCGTATCCAGCGGCTCTTGGCGCCGCTCGCGGTCAGTCTGGATGACGGCTGGGGGCTCGATCACGGCGCGTGGTCGGTCTTGCGCCATGTCTATCCCGATGCTGACATCCCGGTCGTGCAGCTCCGCATCGATGCTACGAAGGGCCCGGATCATCATTTCGAGATCGGCAGAATGCTAGCGCCTTTGCGGGACGAGGGC
>DAHWGZ010000399.1:0-448 GCA_027335965.1 Acidiferrobacter sp. | reverse complement strand
TACATAACCTCCGGATGTATGCCTGGGACCGGCCGTCGCAGGAACCTTACGACTGGGCGGTGCGCTTCGACAACAAAGTCCGGGAACTGACGCACGCCGGTGAGTTCGCGCCGCTCATCCATTACGAAGAGCTCGGACGGGATGCAGCCCTCTCGATACCGACGCCGGATCACTATCTGCCGTTACTTTACGTTTTCGGTGCCCGACAACCCGGTGACAGCATCCGCTTTCCGGTCTCAGGTATCGAGGGAGGGTCCCTTTTCATGCTCGCGGTGAGGGTCGGATAGGCTACTGCCAGCCTGATCCATATGGGTTTCAGGTTTGGATCGATGCGTCCGGTGGCGAGCTGGTCTCGATAAGACCGTCACACCCCCTAAGCCATTTGTACCCAGAAATCCCTATCAGTGCGTCGGCGCTACATAGTGTCTGACCGAAATTGAATAACAAT
>DAHWGZ010000398.1 GCA_027335965.1 Acidiferrobacter sp. | reverse complement strand
GCCGCCACTATGCGCGTGTTCACGGCAATGGCGCGCCGGCCGCCAAGCCTCTCGACGACGCGCTCCTGCAGGACGCGCAGTAGCTTCACCTGCAAGGGCAGCGGGATGTCGCCGACCTCGTCTAAGAACAGCGTGCCGCCGTGGGCCTGCTCGAAACGCCCGATGGAGGTGGCGTGGGCGCCGGTGAACGCCCCGCGCTCATGACCAAACAGCTCCGACTCGAACAGGTTTTCCGGTATCGCCCCGCAGTTTACGCGCACGAACGGTCCATCGCGACGCTCGCTCATGTGATGCAGGGCACGGGCGAAGAGTTCTTTTCCGGTCCCGGATTCGCCCAGCATGAGCACCGAGGCGTCCGAGCGCGCCACGCGGCCGGTGCGGGCGAGCGCCGCGCGCAGCGGCTGTGAGGCCCCGATGATGCCGTGCATCGAAGGCGCCGTCGTAGGCGTCCCCGGGGTGGCCGGCGCCTCGCGGTTGCCCGCATCCGCACACATCGCGCGCGCCGGGACCATCTCGCTTGCGTGGATGATCTGGCCGATGAAGGCCGCGGCGGTATTCAGGATCTGCAGGTCGGCGGCCAGCGGCCGGCATCGCTCGCGCAGCCTATGCACCCCGAGCACGCCCACGATCCGGCCGCCCATGGCGATGGGTAGCGCGATAAAGGATACGGTGCCTGTCGGCAGACGGGCGCGCGGCACCGCACGCTGCAGATAG
>DAHWGZ010000397.1:394-715 GCA_027335965.1 Acidiferrobacter sp. | reverse complement strand
TACTCCCGGCGACAACGCAGCGCCGCTCGCGTACATGCCGCCTGTGTGAGCTTTGGCACGAGCCTCCAACCTCCAATTTTCTAGCGGGCCTAGGTGTGTCTGGATAGCCGCACGGAAGACGGACTCGCAGGGCAGCGCGCGCAGAATTTTGGGCGGGGTGATGGAATCGAGCGGAATCAGCTCGGACGAATTTTTGGCCCTGCCTATGCAGGAAGAAACGGCGTATTACCGCACGAGAGGCAGGTAAAAGCATGCAGAAAAAGAACTCGGTAGTGACCGGCATTCAGGCCGGCTTTACCCTGATTGAGTTGATGGTCGTGA
>DAHWGZ010000397.1:0-384 GCA_027335965.1 Acidiferrobacter sp. | reverse complement strand
GTACACACATGCACAAACGAATGCACAACCGAGCCTGGGGCCCGGCAGCTGCCGACAATCAGCACGGTTTTACGCTCATTGAGTTGATGGTGGTCATTGCCATCATCGGCATCCTGGCGGCCATCGCCATTCCCCAGTACGAGAAGTACATCGTGACCTCCAAGGCCCAGGACGTGGCCGAGAACTTCCACGCCGCCGTGACTGCGGCCACCAGCGCGGTGTCTGCGGCGCAGGCGGGGCAAAACACCTTGCTGGCCATGCCCGCGGGTAGCACGGCTCCGGCGGCCGGGGCTGGGAGTCCCGTGCTGAGCTACACCGCAAGCGACCCCGGTGCCAGCGGCTCGAGCAACGCGCCGACGCCCAATTATGCCTACAACGGCAGCG
>DAHWGZ010000396.1 GCA_027335965.1 Acidiferrobacter sp. | reverse complement strand
CGTATTCAATGTTTTCCCCCTGACAGGATCTGCTTTATTGTCTGCTCGACGCGGCGCAGGCGCCGTGCCAATTCATCCAGATGGCGAAACCGCCCGAGATTACGCGCCCACACGTCGGCATCGGCCGCCGGCAGGCTCGACGAATAGCGCCCTGGGCCGCTCACCGAACCCTTAAGAAAGGACATCGCGGTCACCTCGACGTCGTCGCCCACCGTGATATGGCCCATGATCCCCGATCCGCCCGCTATGAGGCAGCGCTTGCCGATGACCGCGCTCCCGGCGACGCCGACACAACCGGCCATCGCCGTGTGCTCGCCCACCTTCACGTTGTGGGCGATCTGGATCAGATTATCGAGCTTCACACCGTCTGCGATCACGGTGTCTCCGAGCGCGCCACGGTCTATGGTGGTGTTGGCCCCGACATCCACCTCATCCCCTATGACCACGCGCCCGAGCTGCGGCACCTTGAGCCAGCGCCCATCCGTCTCACGGACATAACCGAAGCCTTCGCCGCCTATCACCGCGCCCGGTGATATCACGCAACGCTCGCCTATCACGCAGTCGTGCATGATCACGGCGCGCGCCTCGATACGCGTGCCCGCGCCCACGACGCAACGCTCGCCCACCACCGCCCCGGCGCCGATCAGCGCCTGATGCCCCACGCACGCATGCGCCTCGATCACCGCCTGCGGTCCTATGCTCGCGCTGTCGGCCACGCTCGCG
>DAHWGZ010000395.1 GCA_027335965.1 Acidiferrobacter sp. | reverse complement strand
TCGTATAAAGCGGGCATAAAGCGCGCTGACGCGGGCGCGCGCGGCGAGCGTGGCGTCCAGACGCCCCCATTGGGCCTGCAACAAGACCGCCGTAAGGGCACTCATGGAGTCGGCGTGGGGGCCACCCGCCGGACGCTGGCGCAGCGACTCCGCCAACCGTGTATCGTCGGTCACGACCAGCCCCCCGGCGCCGCACGCCACCGGTCCACGCGCGCGGAAATCAAAAAGGCTGGCGTCGCCGAAACGGCCCACCGGTGTATGGTCATAAGCACACCCCAGCGCCTCCGTCGAATCCTCGATGAGCACTAGGCCATGGCGCCCGGCCACGGCGCGCAACGCCTCCCAGTCGGCGGGATGACCGTTGGTGTTGGCGGCAAGGATCGCCCGCGTCGCCGGGCCAATGCGCGCAGCGGCCTTTTCAGGGTTGAGCGTGCCGGACCAGTAGTCGATATCGGCGAACACGGGCGTGGCACCGACCTGCCATATGCTGCGCGCGATCTCGTACCATGAATAGGCCGAGACGATGACCTCATCGCCGGGCCCGATGCCGTAGGCCTTGAGAAGGCCCTCGAGCCCGCAGGCGGCATGGGCGAATGCCAGCGCGTGGCGCCTCCCGAGGACGGCCGCGACGCGGGTCTCGAGGGCTGCGATCGCCGCTTCCTGCAAGGCCGGGCCTTGCCGCGCCACGACGTGCATACGCTCGCGGTCGGCGGGCGTGATATCC
>DAHWGZ010000394.1 GCA_027335965.1 Acidiferrobacter sp. | reverse complement strand
GGCGGTGGCCACGCAAAAGGCGGACAGCACCAGGGATGCGATCACAGGATGCCACAAAATCACGATGCACACAGGTGTCGTAAATTCAATGATGATGCCGGCAATCAGCATGGCCCGCGCACCCCCCAGGGGCGAGGATTCGGCTTGTTCCATGGCCGTGTCCCAGTGCACGATCTTGTCGAGCCCGCTGAACGGGAACAAGACGACAAGGCATACGCGCGCCACGATCGCAAGTGCACTCATAACCGTCTCCGGACGACTTTGTGGGTAGGGGTGCGCGTCGCCATCGTGCCTAACCCAGCCGCGCCATGATGCCATCGGCCACGCGTAAGGCGTTGGCGATTATCGTAAGGGTGGGATTGACCGCGCCTATGGAGGGAAAGAAGCTCGCATCGGCCACATAAAGATTGTCGATCTCGTGCGCCTTGCAGTCGATGTCGAGGACCGAGGTCGCAGGATCGGTCCCAAAGCGCAGGGTCCCGGCTTGGTGGGCCGTGCCGGCTATGGGGATGTCCTTCCCGAGATAGAGACTACGCTCCATAAGGAGCGGATGGACATCAACGGACTTAAGGAGCCGCTTTAGCTGTTGGCGCAGGCCGTGATGGGCCTCCATATTGTTTTGCGTAAGATCCAAAACCGTGCGCTCCCCATCGTAGAATACCCGGTTTTCCGGGCGCGGCAGGTCTTCGCTCGACAGCCAAAAGCTCAAACTGCGTTCGGCGAGCGC
>DAHWGZ010000393.1:321-732 GCA_027335965.1 Acidiferrobacter sp. | reverse complement strand
GAAAAGGACCACATGGAACGTCGTATCGGATGCTGTCATAAGTACACACTATCACTATAAGTCAACGGTATCAGCCACATCGGGATGACGGCCGGGGCACTGACACCGGGGCTCCGTATCATACCGCGCCTTGCGGCCTTCTACGGCCCTTTTCCGGGCGGCCTGTGCTAGAGTCGCGTGGCGCCGGGGTCCGGCCACGAATCCTGCGCGGGACCGCCAAAAAATCCTATAACGGCGCTTCGGCACGCTTCCTGCATTGATGGGGCAGGTCGTTTGAGTAGGCGCGGTAATCACGGCCGATTGCGCGGTCGACGCGGGTTCATCATGAAACATATTGTGGAGAGGGGGTTGGATATGAAGCGGCAGCAGGCGGGCTTTACCTTAATCGAGTTGGTGGTGGTCATCATCATC
>DAHWGZ010000393.1:0-311 GCA_027335965.1 Acidiferrobacter sp. | reverse complement strand
ATTCTGGGCATCCTGGCGGCGGTCGCCCTGCCGAAGTTCATGGGGCTTAGCACCGACGCGCGGGTCTCCGTGGTGAGCGGCATGACAGGCTCGGTGGCCGAGGCCGCCGACATGGTCCATGCCCTGGCCGAGGTACAGGGTCAGGTGGCGTCGACAGGAAACGTCACCTTGCCCGATGGAACGAAGATCACGACCGCGTATGGTTATCCGGACGCGACTGCGACAGGCATCCTCGCATCCCTGCAGGACAGTTCGACCACACCCACGCAGACGTTCCCCTTCACCTTTACGGCGGGTAGCGGTACCACTCC
>DAHWGZ010000392.1 GCA_027335965.1 Acidiferrobacter sp. | reverse complement strand
AGCGAGGGCGCGTAGTCCGCGGGAGGCGTAGGTCCGGGCGGGTGGCCGCAGGCCACCTGCAAGGACATCGACACGCCGTCCAGTTATTTGTGGGCGGGCGGTGCGCGTCGTAAGCGCGCACTGCTCGACCGCAGGACGGCCGCGGCATCTCGCAGCGGAGCGGAGAGATCATGAGTTGCGCCGAGATCGAGGGCGCGACTTGGATGTCCCATCGCGCATACCGAGAGCCGGCGCACGCTTGTCCGCGACGTGTGAAACCCAAAGGGCACGCCTCCCCGGGGGGTGACCGGGTTCCCACGACAGGGGCACGGCCGCCCGGTGAACACTGGCGGCGCCATCGCAGCCGGTGTTGCCTTGTGGTGGTTATCGTTTACGTCCTCGCTATTGGCCTTCGGGCCGTCTCAGTGGCACGCCGGATACGGCAAGAGGCGTGCGCAGCGTGTAGCGCGCGATTTCGCGTCGGCCACCGTGACGCCTCGCGAGATAGAGGTGCACACGGTATATGCCGCTGCGACCCGTCCCAAAATAATGCCGTCCGGCCAATCCCAGAGTGCGCGCCGGGCGGGCAAGATCGTCCGGCGCGTAGGGTCTCGTCCGCCGTCGGCACCGGCTGATGAAGGCGCGGAGTCGGGACGTGGAGAGGCCGAGAACCCGCAGTACCGAGGCCGGGACGCTATTGACGTCGATCCGGCCGCCGTAGACGGGGTGGCGCGTGGTGAGATCGGCAAACCG
>DAHWGZ010000391.1 GCA_027335965.1 Acidiferrobacter sp. | reverse complement strand
CCCCCTCATTACATGGGCCATCGAAACCGCCATGCGTCGCGGGGAGATCGCGGCCATGCGATGGGAACACCTGGACAGGAAGGCGCGGGTGCTCCTGATCCCGGAAACAAAGACCGGGTCGCCCCGGCGGGTGCCGTTGTCCACGGCCGCGCTGGGTGTCCTGGACGTGCGCATGCACCAGATCCCCCGGCATATTGACGGGCGCGTGTGGGGCATGCGCCCAGATTCGATCTCACAGTCCTTTGAGAGGGTCTGTAAGGCCGCCGGGGTCGAGGGCCTGACTTTCCACGACCTACGGCATGAGGCGACCTCGCGGCTCTTTGAGAAGGGGTTGAACCCTATGGAGGTCGCGGCGATTACGGGGCACAAGACCCTACAGATGCTTAAGAGATACACGCATCTGCGGGCCGAGGATCTGGTGGGGAGGTTAGGATAACATGGTCGGACACAACCATCCAGAATCCTGAATCCCTTGAGGGGTAAGTCACTGTGGTCTCGGTAGCCAATTTTAGAAGGTATGATCTTTCTATTACACACATCTTTCTGTCAACAAAGCATGAGGCATCGATGAATATCGATAGGTAATCGAATGGCCTGTCTTATGCGTTGCAGAGATGCCGGCGAAAGTCCCGCACGAGCGGATAGATCCAGATACTTTTGACGGGCTTTGCATGGCGATGCAAGACGTCGAGCTTACCGCGCCCTTGAGTATCCCCAAGGTTTTGCCAGTTGG
>DAHWGZ010000390.1 GCA_027335965.1 Acidiferrobacter sp. | reverse complement strand
GATAGCCCTGCTTGCGCCAGCGAGCGCGCCCAGGCGGCCTGCCCGGCGGTGGGCATCACACCGCGCGGGGCATCGCCCGGGATGCACTGCGCCCACCACTCTTACCGACTGCTACCAGACACCGCGGGCGTGCCGGCCCCCGCCGACGGCCTCAAGGCCGGCACCATTGCCCCCTCGCGACATTGATACGAGGGCCCCGGGGGGCCGGGCGGTCGCCCGCACCCCGCGGGACGTGTGCCCCGGCCTCTCTCCGCGAATCCGCGGTCTCCCATGGTGATCGTTTCGAGCCCGTCGCCGCTGACATCGGGTATCGCCGTGGCCGCGGCGGGTCAGGACGTACCATGCGCGACGATGGCGATGGCCGTGCTCACCCGGCCCATCCATGGTCTGGCAGGGCTGGGACGCCGGTCTATCGATGATGGACGCAGTCATTGCCAGGCCTGGGGCCTGCTAGGCGCGCACGTCACCATCCTGGTGACGCGCTCTCCCAAGATGGTGACACCGGGATCGGCCATTACCCGGAATATCGAGGAAATCCCCGGGTTTACTCGCTGGCGCGGGTTTTGCTGATGGAGTGGTCGGGGGGCCGCGGTGACTGGACCATAAGGGTCTCCGGCATCCCGATGGACGATTGTCGGAATGGGTTTGGGATGCCATGGTTCCCGGCCGCATGGCGGCCGGTAGGCCATGGCAGGGCCACACGCACAAAAGGGGGGGTGATACCGTGGAGTTTTTCA
>DAHWGZ010000038.1 GCA_027335965.1 Acidiferrobacter sp. | reverse complement strand
AGACCGGCACGCAGCTTGGCCTCGGCGAACGGCTCGCGACGCCCGTCGGACTTGATGATCTGCGGGAGGCGCAACTCGGCGTGCTCGAAGGTCGTGAACCGTTCGCGACAGGCCAGACACTCGCGGCGCCGGCGCACGGCATCCCCCTCGTCTGCGAGGCGGGAATCTATCACCCGCGTATCCTCGGCAAAACAAAAGGGGCAGCGCATGGCCTTAGATCACGACGTCTTCGCCGTAGACCGGGAAGCGCGCGCACAGGTTCGCCACTTCGCGACGTACGCGCGCCGTCAGCTCCTCGTCGGTCGGCCGCTCGAGGATGTCGCATATGAAACCGGCCAGGGCGCGCGTCTCGCGCTCCCCGAACCCGCGCGTGGTCATGGCGGGGGTGCCAAGACGGATACCGCTCGTCACGAACGGCGAGCGCGGGTCATTGGGCACGGCGTTCTTGTTGACCGTGATGTGGGCGCGGCCAAGGGCCTCCTCGGCCTCCTTGCCGGTCACGGGCCGCTCGATGAGGTCTACGAGCATCAGGTGGTTGTCGGTACCGCCGGAGACGACTTTGAAGCCGCGGCTCATGAGCATATCGGCCATCGCCTGGGCATTCTTCACGACCTGCTGCTGGTAGGTCTGGAATTCGGGCGCCATGGCCTCGGCGAACGCCACCGCCTTGGCGGCGATCACGTGCATGAGCGGACCGCCCTGGGTCCCCGGGAAGATCAAGCTGTTCAGGCGCTTTTCGATCTCGGGATTGGCGCGCGCGAGGATCAGGCCTCCGCGCGGCCCGCGCAAGGTCTTGTGGGTGGTCGAGGTCGTGACATCGGCGATGCCCACGGGGCTTGGGTAGAGCCCGGCTGCGACCAGGCCCGCGACATGCGCCATGTCGACGAAGAGATAGGCCCCGACCTCGTCTGCGATCTCGCGGAAACGCGTCCAGTCGATGACGCGCGAATAGGCCGAGAATCCGCCCACGATCACGCGCGGCTTGTGCTCGCGCGCGAGTCTTGCGATCTCGTCATAGTCGATCAGGCCGGTCTTGGGGTCCACGCCATAGCCTACGGCCTTGAAAAGCCGCCCCGAGAAATTCACCTTGGCCCCGTGGGTCAGGTGGCCGCCATGGGCAAGGCTCATCCCAAGGATCGTGTCGCCGGGATTGATGAGCGCGAGGTAGGTCGCGGCATTGGCCTGCGACCCGGAATGCGGCTGTACGTTGGCATAGTCGGCGCCAAACAAGGCGCGCGCCCTCTCTATGGCCAGGCTCTCGACCATGTCCACGTACTCGCAGCCGCCATAGTAGCGCTTGCCGGGATAGCCCTCCGCGTACTTGTTGGTCAAGCACGACCCCTGCGCCGCCATCACGCGCGGGCTGGTATAGTTTTCGGACGCGATCAGCTCGATATGATCCTCCTGGCGTCCGCGTTCCTTGGTCATCGCATCCCACAGCGGGCGGTCGACATCCTTCAAGCTCTTCTCGCTAAACATCCGGTTCCTCGTTCTGGCGACGATCGTCGATACCATAATCGCCTTTAGGATACCCGATCTCGGACCACCGTGCATGACCCCGCGCCCGCGGGCGCCGGATTCCGCCAGGACGGGGGCCCGGACGGATCCCGGGAGCGCGGCGACCGGGCGCCCGTCTTTGGCAAAAAAAGGGGGGTGGCAGCGGCCCAATGGGCCGGCCCGAGGGCGCCGGTGGGGGTCGGACTGGCCGTGCCTCTATTGTAGAGGCGGGAATATAGTAACGGGGTGGAGCGGCGCGCGAGACCTCATGACCGACCGCCCCGCCGACCGCGATTGAGCGGGGCCGGGGCGTCTGACCCGGCCCGCGCGCAACCCTCAACGACAAGACCGGCGCGCGGCCGCTTTACCGTTCATGCCCGATGGCGGGGCGCTCGCGCGCCACGGCTTGCCGCCCGGGACGGCCCCGGCCTGGCACCGACGCGGCCCTGCCGCCCACGGCCTCTGGCCGCCGATCTCTCTACCAAAACTTCCAGAAGGCTTTCGACGATAGCTTGCGCTCCACGCCCTTCGAGAGCAGGAACGGGACGTAGCCCTTGTCGGTTCCAAGGATGTGGTGGGTCAACCATCCACGCAGGAAATGCAGTAATTCGAACGTGACGTTGCTGTTTTCGTCCTTGATCTTGACCTGGAACGCCACGATCTGATCGATCAATTTCTCGTGCTCTTGGTGGTGGGGCCCGTACCCCGGATAGCCAAGGATGCGAAACAGGCTTTCCTCCACGGTAAAGTGCACGCGCGTGTATTCGATCAGCTCATCGAGGATGGCCACGCACGCGCTTGAGGCCCGCCGCTGCGTGATCGCCTCATGGAGCTCATTCAACAGCCTGACAAGCTCCATGTGTTGCCGGTCGATTTCCTCGATTCCGATGCTGAGATCATCGGTCCATTCCAGAAGTTGTTCCATTTATCCTACACCTTAGTTTTGTTTATGGGGCGATAAGGCTCCTTAGTGTATATCCCTTTGGGGGTACCCATATTTGCGAAATATCAAAGACGAGTACGCTGACAGAGGCATGCCCCTTGCCGCGGACGCGCAAACGCACCCGCCGAAGACCGGCGGGCGGTCAGGGTCCCTGGGGGATGATCAGTGGTTCTGGGAGGCGCCGCGACGGCGCTCCGCCGATAGATGGGCCCCGTACTGAAAGGCCCGCTCCAGCAATAACGGCGGCAGAATGAAGAGGTCGTACACGGCGCTCAGGGTGCTGGCGATGCCCGCAACCACGCGCCCGGCGAGCCGAAATGCGAAGGCGAGGATCCGCACGAGGGTCTCCAAGACGACCCCCGAGAGGGTCCGCAGGGCATAAATGAAGGCCTCCAGCGGGATCGCCACCAGGGCCATGAGACACGGGAGCACGACCGCCAACAGGGCCTCGGCCACGGTCTGCCATAACGGAAGATCGGGGACCATCACCGCCTTGATGGCCGCGCCGGGCACGGCGCTCTCCCGCACGAAGGCGAGCACCGCCTGCAGGGCCGCGAGCAGGACCAGCGCGATGATCGCGCCGGCCACCGCGGTACGGCGCGCCCGCCCGGAAAGCCCCGCCACCACGCCGAACAGATGGGTCACGTTGAGGGCGTCGAACAAAACGATGCCGACCACCACCTCGATCGCGACCACGGTGGCGGCCGCCACTTGCGAGGCCGGATGGCCTGCCACCGCCAGGCCCTGCGCGACCCCAAGCCAACGCAAGGGCGCGCCGATGAGATGGGCGTTTATGAACGCCGCCCCGCAGGCCACCAGCAACACGAGCCCCGCGGCCAGCAGCCGCGACGCCGCCGAGGCGACCTGCGCGCGATCCAAGGGGGGCGCCTGCTCGGACAGGGCCTGAAAACGTTCCACGGCCTCATGGATTCCGAACGCCGATTCCGCGACCTGCGCCAGCCGGTTGTCGACATGCTCCAGCCGCCGCGCGACCGTCTGCCACATGAGTTGCGCGCGGGTCAGTAGGCGGTGGCGCTCGGCGACCACCTGGCGGCGCTCGCGCAAGGCCTGTTCCTGCGCGCTCTGGACCAAGGCCTGGAACCCCGCCTGGACGCGTTCGGCCACGCCATCGTCTCCGGCCTTGAGGCGCGCCACCGCACCGACCGCCTTGGTCCATTCCGGCGAAGGCTGCGGGATCTCCCCTGACCGCTGAAATTCCGCCTCCCACTGCCCGACCTGTTGCATGAGGGTCTCCCGCAAGGCCGGAAAACCCTGGACGTCGCGCCGCACGATCTCATCCAGGCGCGCCCACTCGCGCTCGACCTTCAAGGCCGCGTCGGCGCGCGCCTGGGCCTGCAGGAGGGCGCGATTGCGTCTGTGGATGTCGGCCGCGCCCGCGCCCAGGAATCGCGCCACGAGCGCAAGCGGGTGGCGCCCAAGGCGCGAGAGCGCGCGCATGCCTTTGTGGAAGTGAGGCCGGCCCAGATAAAGGACGAGCCAAGCCGCGACCACGGTCTCAACGGCCGGCACCCCTTGCATCCAATAGGAAATGTCCATTCTGCCACCCTCCGGAAATCACGGGGTAGGCATTGAATACCACAGACGAGACTGCCGCGCCAAGCAGGCCCGATGGGGCGACCCCCGCCCAAGACCGGCGGCTAGGGGCGCTCGGCCGCGGCCTTTCGCGCCACCAGATCCTCGCGCTTCAAGCCAAGCCACATGACGATGGGGCTCGCCACGAGCACGGAGCCGTATGTCCCGACGACGATGCCGACGGTCATGGCCAGGGCAAAGCCAAACAGCACCGGACCCCCCAGAAACAACATCGACAACACCATCATTTGGGTCAAAAGATGGGTCATGATCGTCCGCGAGAGCGTGCGCGTGATCGCGCTATCGATGACCTCCGAGGTCGTGCCGGTGCGCATGCGCCGGAAATTCTCGCGGATTCTATCGAACACCACCACCGTGTCATTCACCGAATACCCAAGGACCGCCAGGACGGCGGCCAAAACCGTAAGCGAGAAGCTAATGTGGAAAAGCGCGAATATCCCGAGCACGATGACGACATCGTGTATGGTTGCCACGATCGCCCCGACCGCGAATCGCCATTCGAAACGCAGCGTGAGGTAGATCGTGATCCCGAGCGCCACGAACAGCAGCGCGAGCGCGCCCTGATCGGCGAGCTCCGAACCCACCTCCGGACCCACGTACTCGACGCTGCGCAGGCTTGCCCCCGGATAGCGGGCCGACACGAGGCGCAGGACCCGTACCGCAAGCGCCTTGCCCTTGGTGGCGCGCGTGGGCAGGCGGATCAAGACCTTGCTCGCGGTTCCGTAATTCTCGACGCGCGCGTGGCGATAATGGTGCGTTATGAGCAGCCGGCGAATCGCCGACGGCGGGGTTGCCGCCTTGAACTGAAGCTCGATCACGGTGCCGCCGGTGAAATCCACGTTCAGATTGAGGCCGCGGACTATGAGCGCCGCGACCGCGACCGCGAAAAGCACGAGCGACGCGAATACCGTGGTGCGCGCGTAGCGCATGAACGGCAGATCACGCTGTATGCGAAAGAATTCCATCAGATGCCCACATGCGCCAGACGACGGCGACGCCCATAAACTGCGTTGACGAGCGCCCTCGTGACAAGGATGGCGCTAAAAAGAGAGGTCAGGATGCCAAGGCACAAGGTGATGGCAAAACCCCGGACCGAGCCCGACCCCAGCCAAAAGAGCGCGAGACCGGCGATGAACGTGGTCATGTTCGAGTCCACGATGGTCCCCAAGGCCCTGTCGAATCCGGTCGCGATCGCCGCCTGCGGAGAGTTCTTGTTGCGCAGCTCTTCGCGTATGCGCTCAAAAATGAGCACATTGGCGTCTATGGCCATGCCGACGGTCAGGGCGATGCCGGCGATGCCGGGCAAGGTCAGGGTCGCCTGCAGGATCGAAAGAACGGCCACGAGCAACACGACGTTGCTCGCCAGCGCGAGCGCCGCCAGCACCCCGAAGGCCCGGTAATACACCGCCATGAACACCGCGATCGCCAAGAACCCGAACAAGGTCGCGTAGAACCCGCGGGTGATGTTGGCCGCCCCCAGGCTCGGTCCCACGGTCCGCTCGGCAATGATGCTGACCGGCGCGGCGAGCGCCCCGGCGCGCAGCAGGAGCGCGAGATTACGCGCCTGCCGCACGCTGCCGATGCCGCTGATCTGGAAACTGCCGCCGAGGGCCTCGCGGATCACGGGCGCCGTGATCACGCGCTCGACCTTGCGCGTCACGCGCTCGCGCCGACCGTTGGGCCCGCGTATCGGGATGCCCTGATCGTTGCGTTTCAAATGGGATTGGACCTCCACATACACGACCGCCATGCGCTGGCCGACATTATGGCGCGTGACGCGCGCATTGATGGCGGCCCCGCGGCCGTTTAGCGTGATGTTCACGACCGGCTGCCCGGACTGCGGATCGACGCTGGCCGAGGCGTTGGTGATGTCGTCGCCGGAGTATAGGACGCGGTCATAGAGCAGGATCGGCTGGCCGTGCCGGTCGTAATAGATCCGCGCCCCCGGCGGGGCGCCGCCGGACACCGCCGACGCCAGGCTGTTCTTGCTGTCCACCATATGGATCTCGAGGGTGGCGGTGCGCCCCAGGATCTCCTTCGCGCGCGCGATGTCCTCGACACCCGGCAACTCGACTACGATGCGCGATCGCCCCTCCTGCTGAATGACCGGAGCGGCGACGCCGAGCTCGTTGACGCGCCGGCGCAAGGCCGTGAGATTCTGCTCGAGCGCGTAGTGTTGCTTGGCGGCCACGGCCGCGGGGGTCATGACCGCGCGCAAGGCATGATGAGGCCCCGAGGTGACGGCGAGATCGTTAAACTGTTGCGCGATGAGGCGGCGCGCCTCATGCGCCTGCGCGGCGTTGCGAAACCGCAGCTCCACGACCCCGGCCTTGCTAAGCCGCGCCTCGCGGTAACGAACATGGTGATGGCGCAAGGCCCGGCGCAGCCCGCGGATATCTTCCAGGAGCGCCTTGTGCAAGGCCGCATGCATGTCGACGCGCAGCAGAAAATGGACCCCGCCACGCAGGTCGAGCCCCAGATACATGGGTCGCGCGCCGAGCGCGCGCAGCCAGGACGGGGCGGCGGGCGCCAGCGCGAGCGCGGTGTGAAAGCCGGGACCGAGCTTCTGGCCGATGAGATCGCGGGCGCGCATCTGCACGCCGGCACGCCGGAAACGGACCTGCACGCCCTTGGCGACGCGGCTTATGCGTTCATAGGGGAGCCGGGCGGCCGCCAGTAGGCCGCGGATCTTGGCCACGGTCGCGCGATTCACCACCGCGCCGTGGGCGGCCTGGATCTCCACGGCGGGATTGTCGCCGTAAAGATTGGGGAGCGCATAAATCAGACCCAACACGACGACAAGCCCTATAAGGGCATTTTTCCACCAAGGGTACTGATTCATCGCGCTATTGCGCCTTCCCGATGGTACCCTTCGGCAACACCAGCTGCACGGAAGACGTCTGAATCTGTACCGACACCCCGGAGGCCACCTCGGCCTTCGAGTATTGCGGCCCGACCTCGGTCAACCGGCCGAGCAGGCCGCCGGCCATGACCACCTCGTCGCCCACGGCGAGCGCGGCCAGCATGGCGCGCTGTTCGCGGGCGCGCTTGCTCTGCGGCCGCATGATCAGGAAATACATCATGACCACGATCAGCACGAAGGGCAGGAATTGGAACAGGCCCGCGGCCCCTTGCGGGGGCGCGCCGGCGGCGGGCGCGGCGGCCCAGGCATTGCTTATGAGGTGTATCATCATTTCCCTTTAAACAGTGATGGTGGTGGCCGCCGCCTCGTCTTGCGGAAGCTCTCCGAGGGCGCGCGGCGGCCGTTTATGCCGCGTACGATAGAACGAATCGACGAATTCCTCCAGCCTCCCGGCCAAAATGGCCGCGCGCAGGCCGGCCATCAAATCCCCGTAATAGGTCAGATTGTGCAAGGTCGCAAGGCGCGCGCCGAGCATTTCCCCGCAACGCTGCAGGTGATGGAGGTAACTGCGGGTGGTATGCGTGCATGTATAGCAGCGGCACTCGGGGTCGACCGGACCCAGGTCGCGGGCGTAGCCGCTGTTGCGGATCTTGACCACCCCGGCGCGGGTAAATAGCCAGCCGTTGCGGGCGTTGCGCGTCGGCAGGACGCAATCGAAGAGGTCGATGCCGGCGCTCACCGCGGTCACGATGTCCTCGGGGGTGCCGACGCCCATGAGATAGCGGGGCCGGTCGACGGGCAGCAGCGGGGCACAGTGCGTGACGAGCCGGTACATGTCTTCCTTCGACTCACCCACCGACAGCCCACCCAGGGCATAACCGTCGAAACCGATGGTGACAAGCCCGCGCGCCGAGACCTCGCGCAGGTCCTCGTAGAGTCCCCCCTGAACGATCCCGAAAACCGCGCCAGGACCATTGTAGGCGGCACGGCTGCGCTCCGCCCAGCGCATGGACAGCTCCATGCTCGCGCGCGCCTCGTCAAAGCTCGCCTGATTGGGGGTGCATTCGTCGAATACCATGGCGATATCCGAGCGCAGCGTGGCTTGCGCCTCCATCGCGAGTTCCGGCGTCAGCATCAATGGGCGCCCATCGCGCGGCGAGCGGAACGCCACGCCCTGCTCGCTCACCTTGCGGAGCGCCGCGAGGCTGAAGACCTGAAAGCCGCCCGAATCCGTGAGGATCGGGCCGCGCCAGTCCATGAAGCCATGCAGCCCGCCATGGGCCGCGATCACCTCGAGTCCCGGCCTTTCCATGAGGTGGAAGGTGTTCCCAAGGACGATGTCGGCCCCGCTGCCAGCCACTTCGGCGGGACTCATGCCCTTGACGGCCCCATAGGTGCCGACCGGCATGAACGAGGGCGTCGCCACGACGCCGTGGCCGAGCGACAGTTGGCATGCTCGGGCGCGCCCATCGCGGCCCAATTCGATGAAGGGAACAGGGGACATGCGCGTACGCTAGCGCAAATGCTCGCCGTTTTCCACAAGCACGCCGCGGATCGCCTCCTCGAGTTCGTGCAACTGGTAGGGCTTGGTGATCGCCGCACGAAAACCAAAGCGGGCAAAATCGGCCATGATCGGATCATGGCAATAGCCGCTCGACACGATCGCCCGGACATCGGGATCGAGCGATCGCAGCCGCCGCAGGCACTCCTCCCCCCCGACCCCGGCGGGCACGGTGAGGTCCAGGATCACGGCCGCGAACGGGCGACCTTCGCGCAAGGCCCGGGCATAATAGGCGACGGCCTGCGCGCCGTCTTGCGCGGCGCGCGTCTCGTAGCCCAGATGATCGAGCAGCGCGGCGAGCAAAGTCAGCAGCGCCGGCTCGTCATCCAAAATCAGTATCCGGTCCCGTTGGCGCCGCTGCAGGGGGGGCTTGGCGGGTACCGCCGATGCCGGCTGGGCCGGGAGATACACCTCGAACTGCGTGCCCCGCCCCTCCTCCGACTGCACCCTTATGGCCCCCCCATGGCGGCGGATTATGGAATAGGTCGTGGCCAGTCCCAGGCCGCTGTGCCCATCCCTGGTCGTAAAGTACGGATCGAAAATCTTGGCGAGGTGGGCCTTGGCGATGCCGTCACCGGTGTCGGCAACCACGATGCGCACATGACGCCCGGGAGGGAGGGCTTGCGGGTCCTCAGCGCCGATCTCGGCGTTGCGCGCCTCGATGCGGATGATCCCGCCGGCAGGCATGGCTTGCGCGGCGTTGCAGACGAGATTGCTGATCGCTTGGCTCAATTGCCCCGGATCGAAGGACATGGTCCAGAGATCATCGGCCACCGCGACATGGCATTTGGCCTTGGAACCGGCGAGCGCGAACGGCACCGCCTCGCGCAACAAGGTCGCAAGCGAGGCCTCGCGCTTCACGGGCGCCCCGCCCCGCGCGAAGGTCAAGAGCTGCTGCGTGAGCCCGCGCGCCCGCCAGGCCGCCTTTTCGGCCTCGCACAGGGCATGGTTCGCGCGGTCCACGCCCGGCACCAGCATCTTGGCAAGCGCGATATTGCCGATGACCGCGGTCAGGATATTATTGAAGTCATGCGCAATGCCACCCGCCAAGACCCCCACGGATTCCAGCTTCTGCGCCTTCAGGGAATCCTCTTCCAGTCTTTGGCGGGCGGTGATGTCGCGGAGCACCGCCACCGCGCCCACGATCTGGCCCGCCGGGTCGCGTATCAGCGCCGCGGTGTACGCGACCAAGCGCTCGCCACCGTCGCGGGCGCGCAGAAGCCGGCGCTCGCCGAGGCGTGGCCGCTCGTCTTCGCGCAACACGTCCCCGACGATATCCCTCAGCCGCTGGCCGGACCCCACATCATGCAATAACACGACCTCGTCGACCGGTCGCCCCAAGGCCTCCCGCTGGCACCAACCCGTCAAGGTCTGCGCGACATGGTTAAAGAGCGTGATGCGCCCGCCCGTGTCCATCGCCACGACCGCCTCCCCGAGGCTGTTCAACGTCACCGCCAGCTGCTCCTTCTCGCGCGCCAAAAGCCCGCTCGCGGTCTTCTCGCGGGTCATATCGATGCCCGCGGCAATCCACTCGCGGCAACGCCCTTGCTTGTCAAAAAGCGGCACGATGCGCAGGACCACGGAACGATAACCACCCTCCGCGGAGGTCAGATCAGCCTGACAGACGATGGTCCGCGCCCCAAGTCCCCGGGCGGGGAACTGCTGGCGCAGGGACGCACGGTCACGCGGATGCAAGGCCTCCATCCAGCCGTGGCCTCCCACGCCGGCTGCCGATTGACCGGTAAAGGCCCGCCAGCCCGGCAAGTCGTCGCGGGCGCGGCCCTCGGCATCGAGGCCCCAGACGATCTGCGCCGAGGCCTCTATGAGTGAGCGGTAACGGGCCTCGCTCGTGGCGAGGGCCTCCTCGGCGCGGCGGCGCTCCTCGACCTCCTCGCGGGCCTTGCGATAGAGGCGGGCGTTTTCCACGGCGATCGCCCCTTGTTGGGCGATCTCCGTCGCGAGCGGCAGGTCCTCTTGCGTGTAGCGGCGCGTGCCCGGGCCCGACAGTACGAAGGTAATGACGCCCACGGTCCGCCCGCGCGCCCTGAGCGGCAAGCGGATGAGGGAGCGCAGCTTCAGGGAGGCGAAAAAGGCGCGCGCCTGCGGGTCCTGCACGGCCGAATCGATCATGGCTTGATCGATATGCGTGATCAGTTGCGGCTCGCCGGTGCGCACGACATCGGGCGCCGTCCAGCGACTCACCTCGGCGTCTGGCCGGCGGCTTGCGATCGCGCGCATGAGGTCGGGCTTGATATGGGACAGGCTGGCGCGATCGAGACCCCCGGCGTCGTTCACGACATCCACCGCGCACCAGTCGGCAAACGTCGGCACGACCGCCCGGGCGAGGCTCGCAAGCGTCGATTCATAATCGAGACTCTTCGTGACCCGGCGCGCGAGCTTGCGCAAAAAACGCGAGGAGTTCTCGATACGCGGCGGCGCCCGCAGCAGCACGCAGTCGCCATGCCAGCGCCCGGCGTCCCGTGCCGCCCGCCCTTGCCGCGCCTCGATCCGGCACCAGCACCACCGGCCACCGCCGGCGCGCAGACGGGCCTCGACCTGGAAATGACCGCCCGCGGATACCGCGCGCTCCCAGTCCAGGCGCACGCGCGGCCGATCGGCATCGTGGCTAAAAGCGATCCAGCCCTGACGGTAGAGATCGGCGACCGCAATGCCCAGGACCCGCTCCCATTCGGCACTGTAGTGATCAAAGACGCCATCGGCCGCGGCCGACCAGCCCATGTGCGCGGGCTTGCCGGCCGCCGCCTCCTCCACGCCACCCTCGGACGCGCGATCCCGCGCCGAGCCCTCGAGGCGCCGCGACGCCCCGAGCGCGCGGCCCAAGGCCTCGGTGATCCGCTTTTCGTCAGGAGGGCTTACGGTCCAGCGCGCGCCTTGCGAAATCGCGCTCTCCCCCAAACGGAAGACGAGCGCCGCGGCACCGGGTTCATCGGCCACGAACACGATGCGCGCAAGGGGCGCCGCGGCGTGAATCTGCTCGGCGACCACGAGCGGGGTCGGGGTGTCGCTCGTGATGACCGCGATGACGGGGCCATCGTGGGCCGCCGCGCGCCGCACGACCTCCTCGGCCGTCCCGACATGGCACGACGTTGGACCCACACGCTTCACGGTACTGACGACCCGCTCGAAACAGGCCCCCCCGAGCGCATCGACGACAAGGATGGTGTGCGACAAATTTTTGGTCCCGACGGGAGCCCCAGCATTGACCGGACTCGGCTCCGCCACTATCGGCCAAAAGTCTCTCCGCCTTTAGTCAGCCCTTCTCGAACGGCGCACTTTTTACCTACTCTGTCGGGGCTCGGCGCGCCACAAGAGCATGGCGTCGCCATAACTAAAGAAACGATAACGCATCATGACGGCTTGACGGTAGGCGTTTTGCACGCGGCCAGCCCCGGCAAACGCGGACACCAGCATCAAAAGCGTGGAGCGCGGCAGGTGAAAGTTGGTAATGAGACCCTCGGCGACCCGAAACGGGAATCCCGGACGAATGAAAAGATCCGTATCCCCGACGTGGGGCTTGAGCGTTCCGGAGGCCGCGGCCGCCTCCAGGGCCCGCGCGGTCGTGGTTCCCACCGCGATCACCCGCCCGCCCCGCGCCTGGGCGGCGGTGATCGCCGCGACGCAGGCCTCGGAGACGATGATGCGCTCGGGGTGCAGCCGCCCTTGCGCCAGGGTCTCGGGACGCACGGGCCGGAAGGTTCCGGCACCCACATGCAGCGTCACGAAGGCGGTTTCCACGCCCTGGCCCGCCAGCCGCGCAAGCAGCACCTCATCGAAATGAAGGCCGGCCGTGGGCGCGGCCACGGCCCCGGGGGCGCGCGCGTAGACCGTTTGGTAGCGGGTCCTGTCATCCTCGTCGTCGGGGCGCGTGATATAGGGCGGCAGGGGCACATGACCGACGCGCTCGATAAGCCCCATGAGATCGTCAGCCCCGCTGAACACGACTTCGGTAAACTCGCCCGCCCGCCCCGTCACCGTCGCGTAAAGCCCGCCCTCGAGCACGAGCACCTCTCCCGCGCGCGGCGATTTGCTCGCGCGCAACGCCACATGCGCCCGCCCGCCCTCATCCAGAAAGCGTTCCAACAAGAGTTCCACGCGCCCGCCCGTGGCGCGCCGCCCGTAAAATCGCGCCGGCACCACGCGGGTATCGTTGAAGACCAGCAGATCGCCCGTCCGCAGATATTCACCCAGATCGGCGAATCGCCGGTCCTCCAAGCCTCCATCCTCGGCGCCGACGACCATGAGGCGACTCGCGCTACGCGGCGAGACCGGGGTTTGAGCGATCAATTCGGGGGGCAGGTCGTAGTCAAAGGCGTCATTCGTCATGGCGCCGGGATTATACGGGAAAGACGGGCCCTGTTGTCCTCGAGTACTGTTGTCCTGTCGGCAAACCCGTTATACTGCGCGCGCGCCGGGATGGCGGAACTGGCAGACGCGCCGGACTCAAAATCCGGTGG
>DAHWGZ010000389.1 GCA_027335965.1 Acidiferrobacter sp. | reverse complement strand
GTCCGCAGCACCCGCCACTGCGGGCTGTCTTGAGCCAGGTCCGACGGGGTCAGGACATAGCGCGAGACCGCCCTTGCCAACCGCTCGCGCCCATCGTCCGGGTCTGACTCCTCGGCATGAGGCCGTGTCGGCGCATTCTCTTCTGGTTTCATGAATCGCTCTCGGGCCAACGATTTTTAAGTCTGTTGTCAGGGGGACCGAAGCAGTAAACGTGCCAAGCCGATGGGCTTAAGGCTGGCAAGGTTCTCCCGCGCCCCCCGTGCCATCCATGGCGATGGCCTCACCGTTTTCGTGCATACCAAGAACGTTCATGCCCTAGCAGGGGGCGCTCTTGCGGCGCGCTGGACGGCTGTCGGGGCCTACCGCTTCCCGGGGGGTGCCGGGTCACAGACGGACTTGAGCGTTGTTATCGGGCGGAAATACGCGTGTTGTGAACGATTCGATGCGCGCGTCATGGACCGCGACCGGCATAAGGCCGAGACGGCACGAAAAATGCTATGTACACATCGATGCATAACGATGACAGGTTCGGGACGACTCTCTTGAAGGACGCGCCTTTACGCAAAGACGGGACCGAAAAGGTGCGCGGCACGGCGCGTTACGTGGCCGACATCGGCTATCCGGGAATGCTCCATGCCGCGACATTACGTACGTGCCTGCCCGGTGGCACGGTCGTCTCGATCAGTTTCGATGACCATGTACCCTGGAGCGAATATGTGGTGGTAACGGCCGCGGAC
>DAHWGZ010000388.1 GCA_027335965.1 Acidiferrobacter sp. | reverse complement strand
ATGTCCCGTTCATGTTCTCCGGCGTGGCTAACAAGGCCGCGGAGACACATCCTTTTGCCGCGACGTACTGGATTTCCGGTGAGCGCGTCAAGTTTTCACTGCGGTCACGTGAAGATGGTGGTGTCGATGTGGCGGCGCTGGCTCAGCAGTATGGGGGCGGCGGGCATGTCCATGCCGCAGGATTCGAGTTGCAGCTATCCGAGGCCTTGCAGATTTTGCAGTAACACTTCATAAGCGCCAGCCATAAGAATGGCTGGCGCTTTTTTAGGCGAAAAAGCGCCCCCGGTGTCACCGGGGGCTTAGTTTGAATAAATTCACGCCGCAGACATTGCCTGAGGCGCTGTTCCGGCCACATGGCCGGCATTGCCGGCCGTATGGCCGGTGATAGCCGCATCGAACACACCTTGTTTGCGCTCCAGATTCTCGCGCATGTCGTCGTCGATGGTGCCCTCGGCGTGCAGCCGGTACACCGTGACAGCGTTCTTTTGGCCGATACGATGCGCCCGGTCTTCGGCTTGGGCGTGGGCCGCAGCCGTGTCTTCGTACTCGACGAACAGCTCGTTGGATGCGGCATGTAACGTCAGCCCGGTCTGTCCAGCCGGCGTCGATAACACCATCAGCCATCGTGCCGGGTCGGTCTGGAAGGCCTCGACCGCGGCTTGCCGTTGCTCAGCGGTATCCTCGGCCAGGATATGCAGCCCGTCCGGGAAGGCCTCGAGCAGCGCACGCTGTACCGCTACAT
>DAHWGZ010000387.1 GCA_027335965.1 Acidiferrobacter sp. | reverse complement strand
ATTCTGCTGCTGTACGACCGTCAATTGATTTTCGGCTTGCTGATAGTCCATTGCGTTTACCCTCGTAAGGAAATCCTCGGCTGGATCGACCGGACACGGCGGATGAGACCAATGGAGATCATCCAAGTTCCGGCGCATGCAGGCCGGTCCGTAAGCTTAGTGCATCTCCCGCGGCGCGCCAACCGGGCCCGGACCGACCCCGTAGACGCCACCCCGATCCAGGGGCACCGGCGGGGCCATCGGCCCGGAGACCTTCGCTCACGGGACGACCAACCCCACGGGCAAGGCGGGGTATAAATCCTCGGCAAGAGGACGGTGGCGGCGGTCTTTCCGGCAAAGGCCCGATCCGCCCGCCCATCCGCCGCCGCATTGAAGGCGCGCTGGCAGGGTCCGCTTCAGGGTGGGCCTCGCAGAGACGATTGCGCCCCTACGGATCCGCCCTAGGGTAGCGATCGCTTTGCGATCGGCGCCCTAGCTCCCCGGCCTCCATGCCGGGGCCTCTCGCGTGCATAGGTGAACCATGCGCGGATGCGCGCCGTCGCCTTGCTGGCGTTGATCGATAGGCACACGGCGCCGACTTACCCGATGTTCACACCGGGCCGGTCCTCACGTATCCGTTCCATCCACGCCATGTCCGTGCGACCGGCGCGCCCGCTGGCGCACCTGTCGCGACCCCAGGCACATGCCTTAGAAAAGTCCGGCAAGCTCCCCGGCCACTTCATGGCTCATGGCGGGCGTCGCATAGGA
>DAHWGZ010000386.1 GCA_027335965.1 Acidiferrobacter sp. | reverse complement strand
TTTCTGCGAAAAGGCTTGAATGCCAAGGGAAATCTGTTTGGGGCAGCTAGCAACTCCAGACTAATTCTGCTGAGGAGCCTGTTTTAATGGACGTTTCTCACACGGCTACACGACCCCATCTCGTCTCCTTCTACGTCGCGCAATAACCCCTAGTACCCGCCAATCTTCCCGAATGGCGCAGGCGATGGGACGGATGCGTACTAGAAAAACAACCAGAAGAGCATTCCCGACCGTAGCGGCCAGAAGACTGGCGCCATAAAACATTTCAAATAACAGAAAACCGTAACGGTACCGAAGAATATCAAAAAGATGGCTCTTCCGGGTTTCGTGTGGGTAGCCCATAAAAGTCTCATGACGGACACCCCGCCGGATAGAGGTCAAGCTTCCCGCAATGGAAGAGAATCGCGATGCGGTACTGAGTGAAATTCCGATAGCCTCGCGCGTTGGCTTTGATGAGCTGAATCTGGGCGTTCATGCCTTCTGCGGCGGCACGGGTGTGCGATGTTTCGTGTAGGCGAGTAGCCCCGGCAGATGGCGCTTGAGGGTCTTCGCGGCGGCAATAATGGGCGCCAGGCGCGAGTGGGTTGCCCAAAAGTAGGCTCTATCCGACTTTCCCCACGGTATCGGCTTGATAATCAGGCAGGGCTGATGGGTGTGGCGGTGTAAACGAGCCAGGGTGGGATAGGCGTTAGGTAGGGTGATGTCTGTCGGGGCGTACAAGGGCTTGCAATGGAGGGTAAACACGGG
>DAHWGZ010000385.1 GCA_027335965.1 Acidiferrobacter sp. | reverse complement strand
GCTTGAGGACTTCGATCTCGCGCATATTCTGGACAATTCGGTGGACGGCCGCATGCCGGCACTGCAATGCATGACGGATAACAGCGGGCCGCGGCCTTGGCTTAGGCGTCCAGCCGAGGATTGGCGTCGCATTGCAGCAGACACCCGCAATCGCGCCAGGCCGCTTGCGCAGCAACACACTGGTCTTGCCACCCTACTTATCGGCGGGATCCTGGTCGCGCCGCGGTCGCCGTGGTAGCACCGGGTCATTGCGCACCGTATATATACCCCACAAAGACCTCGGGGGCGCTTGCCGCTCGCGAGCGGTGCGGCCGACGCGGATGACGTCCGCGCCGATGTTCGCCATGCAGGGATCCGACGCCTAGCGCCCGGACGATTTGGCGTGCAGCTCCGCGGGCGTGCCGGACTTACGGATGACGCGCCCCCGTCCGGTGCGCGCAGGCTTGTCCGTCGAACGCGGGTGGGTAGTGGGACCGCGGTCTTTTCGGCGCTCGCGAGGGCCTTGCGCCATAGGCTCTGGGCATGACGGTCGGAGCGGCTGATGGTCGAGGGGATAGTGGCGCCTGCGGAAGGACCCTTGGATCGGCTCGCCTTTGCGGTCTTGCCCTTGGCGCTTTGGGCCTGAACACGCCGGCGGCCCGATGCCGCGGATCGCGAGGTGTGCGCGCGGGGTGCGGACTTCGACCTCGCCGTAGTTTTCGAAGCCGACTTCTTTTCGGTTTCCGTCGATGACTTTTTCCTCGGCATG
>DAHWGZ010000384.1 GCA_027335965.1 Acidiferrobacter sp. | reverse complement strand
CCGCGGTATAGGCGAAAGTCGCAGGGGTGGTGCCGCTACCCGCCGTAAAGGTGAAGGGGAACGTCTGTGTGGGCGTGGTCGAACCGTCCTGCAGGGACGCAAGGATGCCGGTCGCGGTCGCGTCCGGATAGCCATACGCGGTCGTGATCGTCGTTGTCCCACCCGGCAAGGCCACTTTGCCGGTGGCCCCCACCTGACCTTGCACCTCGGCCAGGGCGTGGACCATGTCGGCGGCCTCGGCCACCGAGCCCGTCATGCCGCTCACCACCGACACCCGCGCGTCCACCAACTCGATTAAGGTAAAGCCCGCCTGCTGCCGCTTCATGTCCAACCCCCTCTCCGAAAATGTGCTCGTCATGAAAATGAATCTTCCGCGCCGGCCTGAAATCGGCCGCGATGACCGCGCCTGCTCAAACGACCTACCCCATCAATGCAGGAAGCGTGCCGGGGCGACGTAGTGTAATTTTTGGTAGTCTCGCGAAGGATTCGTGGCCGCGCGAGCGACCCCGGCGCCACGCGACTCTAGCACAGGCCGTCAGGAAAAGGGCTATACGCGAAGGGCTATGGAAGACCGCAAGGGGCGCTATGATAGCGTCGCCTCGGTCCCGGTCGGGCCCCGGCGGCCACCCCGGCATGGCCGGTATGGTTACCTTATAGTGATAGCGTGTACTCATGACAGCATCCGATACGACGTTTCATGTGGTCCTTTTCGAACCCGAAATCCCGCCCAATACCGGCAACATCATAAG
>DAHWGZ010000383.1 GCA_027335965.1 Acidiferrobacter sp. | reverse complement strand
TACCCTCCATTGCAAGCCCTTGTACACCCCGACAGACATCACCCCACCTAACGCCTATCCCACCCTGGCCCGTTTACGCCGCCACACCTACCAGACCTGCCTGATTATCAAGCCGATACCGTGGGGAAAGTCGGATAGAGGTATCCGCTCCATTAACCCCACCCTCCCACGCCTGGCGTCACGCTGATATCGTGTGGGCCATGGATAGGTCGATCGGGTGGACCGGGCAACCGGGGTAGTAGGCAACAGTTCTTTAACCTGAAGTTCTCCGGACTTTCCCCTCTCTCGTTGGTAAAAACCTGAACGAAATGAAGCGGTAAGGAGGTTGGCGGTCGTATTTGGCCTGGGAGAATGTAGCCATGTAATATATTGCGTACGCCTTGCGTATAAGGTTTATACGTGTATAATGCAGCCATGCATATCGATATTGTTCCCAATCGCGGGTCACCTCCTACAGTGCTGCTGCGGGAGTCTTACCGCGAGGGGAAGAAGGTCAAGAAGCGCACACTCGCCAATCTGTCCGATTTGCCGATGGCACAGGTGGAGGCCATTCGCGCCATATTGCGCGGCGAGACGTGGGGGCCGGTGGCCGACCGCTGGATCGTCACCCAGTCGCGGGCCCACGGCCACGCCGAGGCCGTGGGCCTCATGATGAAGCGCTTGAACGTAGCCTCGCTCATCGCCTCCCGGCCCTGTCGGGAGCGTGACATCGTGCTGGCCTTGATCGCCTCCCGGATCCTCGCCCCCCA
>DAHWGZ010000382.1 GCA_027335965.1 Acidiferrobacter sp. | reverse complement strand
TCCCGGACGCTTCTTACTGACAGGCTCAGCCAACGTCCTGACCGTGCCGCGCGTGGCAGACAGCCTGGCCGGCCGGATGGAGACCATCCGCTTGTTGCCGCTGTCCCGCACCGAAATATTCGGACGGCTCTCGACGTTCCTGGCTCGTCTGTTCGCGGGGACCCTACAAAGCGATCGTCAGGCGGTTTTGGGCGATGATCTCATGCAGCTCGTTCTCATTGGGGGATTTCCCGAGGTTTTAAGCCGTGACAGTGAGCGCCGGCGCCAGGATTGGGCCCGGTCGTACCTGACGTCGATCTTGATGCGAGACCTGCGGGACATCGCCGAGGTCGAGAGGCTGACGGAACTGCCGAGATTTGCGCGGTTGCTGGGTGAGCATTCGGCGCAGTTAATCAATTACTCACAACTGGGTGCCGGCATTGGTGTCAGCTACAAGACCGGTCAGCGCTACACGGCATTGCTCGAGCAGCTGTTCCTCGTGGCCACATTGCCGCCCTGGTATGCGAATACATTGAAACGGATCACAAGGACACCCAAGCTGCATTTTCTGGATTCGGGCGTGCTGGCCACCGTGCGCGGGCTCACCCTGGCGCGCCTGAAGGGGAATCGCGACGCGTTCCGCGCACTGCTCGAAAGCTTCGTCTTCACCGAGATCTTAAAGCTTACGGCGGTGTCCGATTTGCGCCTTACGCCCTATCATTTTCGCGACCATCAGATGCGCGAAGCCGATATCGTATTGGAGCGCGACG
>DAHWGZ010000381.1 GCA_027335965.1 Acidiferrobacter sp. | reverse complement strand
TGTCCCACCGCGGCGCTATCCGGCAAAGGGTCGGATGTCGCCCTGGATTACGGCCGCTGCATCGTCTGTCAGGCGTGCGTCGCGGCCTGCCCGAAGGGTGCCCTGGAGGCCTCGTTCGACTGGGCGTTCGCGGTGCGCGATCGCGGCGATCTTGTCGGCAATGGCCGGGAGCGGCCGGACGCCACATCCCGCCCGGCACCGGCGACCGGGGCATTCGCGAAGAGCCTGCACATTCGTCATGTCGACGCCGGATCCTGCAATAGCTGCGAATCGGAGATCGCGGCACTCAACAATCCTTTCTACAACCTCCACAGGTTGGGAATCTTTTTTACACCCTCGCCGCGATTCGCCGACGTCCTACTGGTGACTGGCCCCGTGATCGAGGCCATGCGCGCGCCGCTGCAGGCGACCTACGAGGCCATGCCCGAACCGCGATTCGTCATCGCCACCGGCACGTGCGCGGTATCGGGGGCGCCGTTTGAGGGCGGCTACGGTGGCGGCCACGGCCTGTCGCCCCTGATCCCCGTGGATGTGTGGTTGCCCGGCTGCCCGCCAAACCCGGCGGCCCTCATCCATGCGCTGCTGATCTTGCAGGGCCGCATACCGGTGCGCGTTGAGAGAGGCCATTATGAGCCTTGATCTGTTTGGGGTCGCGGCGCTTTTTTGGGGCCTTGCCTTGCTGCTCGCCGCATCCTGCCGATCGGCGGTGGCATCTCGCGCGGCGCTCGCGCTTGGCATCGTCGTAGCGCTC
>DAHWGZ010000380.1 GCA_027335965.1 Acidiferrobacter sp. | reverse complement strand
GACGTGCCGTCCGACGGCAAAGATCAGTGAGGCAGTGCCCCCCCCCCAGCGCCTTTCGTAGGGTCGTGATTCGCGCCTTTTGCGCTGCCGCCTTCTCAAAGGGCGTGTAGTCCATGCCGAAGGGCACGACATGTACACGGTCGGGCGAGCACGCCGTCAATTGGGTGGAGGACTCATAGTGGCGCGGGGTTGGTACGATGATGGCGTCCGCGCGGCGCACGATCCGATCCAGGAAGGGCCGGTAGAGCCGCAAGAGGCGCTTCTGCCGCACGATGTCGCTGTGCCAGGTGATGACGCGCTTCACGGACGGGGGAAGGAAGGCGCTAGCCAGATGGGCCATCGGGTCCGGGAAATGCAGATGCACGAGATCGTAGTCGTGCATGCGCCGTAGACGACGCGCCCAAAGCGGCATGGTCGGACACATCGCGGTGCCAGCGAGCTTTCCAAGCGACGGTGTCTTATAGACGGTATAACCCTCCCCCTCAACCTGGGCGGCGGCATACCGGTCATGCGCAACGAGATTGTCGGATTCACAGTACGCTTGCAGGCCACGCAGCAATAAATCGACATGCCGCTCCAAGCCCCCAAACCGGTCGTTGTAAAAACGACCGAAATGCAATACGCGCATAACCCCCCCTCGGCGACCCGATCGTGCGCCGAAAACCCATAGTTATTGGGCTCTATCCGACTTTCCCCACGGTATCGGCTTGATAATCAGGCAGGGCTGGTAGGTGTGGCGGCGTAAACGGGCCA
>DAHWGZ010000037.1 GCA_027335965.1 Acidiferrobacter sp. | reverse complement strand
TCGGCGGGCGCACCTTTGAGCCAGCGGAGGCCAATCCCATGCTCGGCTTCCGGGGGGCGGCGCGCTACCTGCACCCGGCCTATGCCGATGGCTTCGCGCTCGAGTGCGCGGCCGTGCGCCGGGTATGCGCGGACATGGGGCTTAGCAATGTGCGCATCATGGTGCCATTCTGCCGCCGGGTGGAGGAAGGGCGGGCGATCGTCGCGCGACTGGCCGAACTCGGTCTCAGGCGCGGAGAGCATGGCCTTGCCCTCTATCTCATGTGCGAGATCCCAAACAACGTACTGTCGATCGACGCCTTCGCGCGCGACTTCGATGGGTTCTCCATCGGCACCAACGACCTCACTCAGCTCACCCTCGGCGTCGACCGGGACTCGGCCATCGTCGCCTCTTCCTATGACGAACGCGACCCGGGGGTAAAGGCCATGATCCGGCTTGCCGTCGAGGGCTGCCAGCGTAACAGGTGCTACTCGGGGCTATGCGGCCAGGCCCCCTCCGATTATCCTGAAATCGCCGAATTTTTGGTCGAGCTCGGCATTGATTCGATGAGCCTGAATCCGGATGCGGTACTTGCCGTCACCCGCCAGGTCCTGGAGATCGAGCGTCGTCTCGGCCGGGCCCCACGCCCCGCGTCAGAAAGCGGCGCGCACGGCCCCGAGTAACCGGCCGGTACCCGCGCTCCACCAGCGGCCATTCGCCATTGGGCTCGCCGCGCAGGCGCCCGTCGACCTCATCGGGCCCCGCACCTCCCCGCTGCTTATCACCCCCGCGAGATCATAGCCGAGACGCCGGTGGGATCGGCGACAACCCCGGCGGCGAATGGCCCGCGCGACCGATGCCAGTGTAGGGTCCGCCCAGGGCTGTACCAATCGCCGATCCGCCAGCTCGCCCTCCTCGCCTCGCGTCGGATCGTTTGCGTTTATGGCCACAGGCGCCCGCCGAGACCGACCGGGTCTTGCGGGAAGCGGCCTCGCAGACATAAGTCTCGGATGCCGTTTGATGGCACCAGGCCGGCGGCATCGCGCATCGACCTTGCGCCAGGGCTTGGGCTTTGAGAGAGCGGCGTGAGCCGTTATCATGGCCGGCTACGCCCCGCCCCGCGGGTCTGCCATCAGATGTAGGGGAGCCACATGACAGAAGACGCGAAAGCAGGACTCCCGTGGCTCGCCGTGGCCGCCCTTGGGGTGGTGTTCGGCGACATCGGCACAAGCCCGCTCTACACCCTAAGCGCGTGCCTGGCGGCGCTGTCGATGCCCCCGACCGCCGCGCACCTCCTCGCCATCATCTCACTCATCCTCTGGACCCTGATCCTGATAGTGGCCGTCAAGTACGCCTGGTTTGTCATGCGTGCCGACGAGCATGGCGAGGGCGGTGTCATGGTCATTACCGGGCTCGCCGCGCGCGGACAGCCCGAGGGATCGCGCACGCGCTGGGTGATCTTTGCCCTCGGGCTCCTCGGGGCCTCGCTGTTCTATGGGGACGGTGCCATCACCCCGGCAATCTCGGTGCTCTCGGCGCTGCAGGGCATGGAGGTCGCGTCGGTGCGCCTGACCCCGCTCGTGGTGCCACTGTCGGTGGGTATCATCATCGGCCTCTTTTGGATACAAAGGCGCGGCACGGCGGCCATAAGCCGCTTCTTCGGCCCGGCCATGTTTGCCTGGTTTTTGATCCTGCTCATATCCGGAGTGGCGTGGGTGGCGCAAGCCCCCTCCGTGATCCGCGCGCTCGATCCGTGGCTCGGCCTGCATATGCTGCTGACCCACGGCCTGGGGGGCTTTACGATCCTTGGGGCGGTGGTGCTTGCGGTCACTGGCGCCGAGGCGCTGTATGCCGATCTTGGCCACTTCGGCGCGCGCCCGATCCGGCTCGCGTGGTATTTCGTGGTGCTGCCATCGCTTGCCTTCAATTACCTCGGGCAAGGGGCGCTGCTCATCCTGCATCCGGCGGCCGCGCAGAACCCGTTTTTCAAGATGTTCCCGGGATGGGCCACGATCCCCATGGTGCTGATCTCCGGCATCGCCACGGTCATCGCCTCGCAATCGATCATCACCGGCGCCTACTCGGCGACCCGCCAGGCCTCCATGCTCGGCTATCTGCCGCGGCTCACCATCCGCCATACCTCGGCAAGCGAACGCGGCCAGATCTATCTGCCGGGCCTGAACTGGGCATTGATGATCGCCGTCATCCTCATCATCCTCGCGTTCCGGTCATCCAATGCCTTGAGCTTTGCCTACGGCACGGCGGTCACCGGGACCATGCTCTTTACCACCATCCTCGTGTTTTTCGTGGCCCGCCAGAACTGGCGCTGGCCGCTCTGGAAGGCCGGCCTGTTCTCGGGATTCTTCGTCCTCATAGACGGGGTCTTTTTCAGCGCCAACATCGTAAAATTCGTCGCCGGCGGCTGGGTACCGGTCTCCATCGGGCTTGCGGTCTTCACCCTCATGTCGACCTGGCGGCGCGGCCGCAAGCTCTTGCTACAGGCGCTCTCGCCCGGGTCCCTGTCGATACCGGAATTCCTGGGCATGATCGCCGCCAGCGCCATCAACCGGGTTTCGGGAACGGCGGTCTTCATGACCGTGCGCGAAGGCGGCATCCCCCATACCCTGCTGCACAACCTCAAGCACAACAAGGTCCTGCACGAGCGCGTCGTGATCCTGACCATCCAGTTCGAGTCCACGCCCCGCGTTTCGCCGGCCGAGCGCGCGGCGATCCGCGACTACGGCAGCGGACTATACGGCCTCACCGCCCGCTACGGCTTCATGGAACACCCGGATATCCCCGGGCTCTTGGCGAACGTCGCGCTTCCATTCCCCTGGAATCCCGCCGACACCACCTACTTCGTGTCGCGCCAGCACATACTGCCCAAGGCCGGCGGCTCGCTCGCCCTATGGCGCCAGCGCCTGTTCGCGGTCATGCTCAAGGCCTCGGCCACCGCCATCGACTTCTTTCACTTGCCGGCAAACCAGGTCATGGAGCTTGGCGATATCGTCGAGCTTCCCGATCGCCTTCTAACGCCCGTTAACGATTCCTAGTCAAAATAGCCGTCCCGGTCAGCGATTCGCCCGCGATTGCGGCTTATGAGGCGCGCCCGGCGCGCCGCTGTCCGGCTTGCGGCCGACCCCTCCCGCGCGCCCGGCTTTTCCCCTGAGCCGAGCGGACATCCTCGCATCCTCCACACCGCTGCATCGCCCATCCCATGGGCCCTCGCGTGGCAGCCAGCGCGAGGGCCCAAGGCCCGACGCGCGACTCAAGGCCCATAGTCCCTGCACCCCATCGGCCGTCCGACAGAGGCGTGGCCATTGCGCGCGGCCCATCATGGATGCGCCCGAGCCCGGGAACCATTTGCCCCCGGGATCGGTCTGCTCTCAATAGGGCCACGCAAAGCGCGCCCATCTCGCCGCCATAAAAGGAGCATGCCATGCCGATACGCCGGTTTCGACTCGCCCCCACCCTGATCGCCCTTGCAGTCGCCTCCGCCGCCTCGGCCGCGCCCCTGAGCGTCCCGCATGACCCCGGCAACAACCCCCTAGACCCTTTCGGCCCGTTTGCGACCGTCACCTTCCCGCGCAATGCGCCGCCCCCCGCCGACCGCGTGGGACCCAAGCGCTGGACCCATGCCTATGGCGGCCCGAATCATAACGCCGCGTTCGCCGTATCCGCGCACGCGCCGGCGTGGATCCGCCATGGCGTGTCCTGGAATTTCCCGGAGGCGCGCGCCTGGCCGCTGACCGACAAGCGGCCTTTTGGGGCGGGCGTCTATGGCGTGAGGGAGGCCTTGCCGGTGCAGACCCAGTCCTATGGCAATGCGCTCGGGGTGTCGGTGGTCGGCGGCGTCGTGTACGCGGAGAGCGATGACAGCTTCGCCTACGCGGTCAATGCCCGCACCGGACACCTGATCTGGCGGGCGAGCCCGGTCGGCAACAATCTCATGGGCAATCCGCTCGTGGATGCCGGCCGCGTCTATCTCTCGGCGGGCAGCGTGTCGTTCAATTTCGCGAATGTCATCCACTATGCCCACGATCCCAAGACCGCCGGGCGCGGCAAGGACATCAGTTACAACGGGGTCTACTGCCTGAATGCCCATAACGGCAAGCTCTTGTGGCACTTCCCCACCGCCGGCGATGCCATGCCCACGCCGGCCTACGCCTATCACTCGCTCTATATCAGCACCGGGGACGGCAATATCTATGCGATCAGTGCGCGCACCGGCCATAAGCGCTGGGTGACCCACGTCGGCGGGATCGCCAACATGTCGAGCCCGGCGGCCTGGCACCACCGCGTGTTCGTGTCCATGTCCGTGGTCCCCGGGCTCTACGCCCTGAATGCGCGCACCGGTCGGGTGCTGTGGAAAGGGAGCATCCCGGGGGCCGCCAATACCGGCATGGGCGACGTCTCGCCGGCGGTCCGTCATGGCATCGTCGTCATGGACGCCGTGGCCGATCCCCGCAAGGTGGACGGCCACCCGACACTCACCACCATCGTGCGCGCCTACGACGCCCGCTCCGGGCGGGTCCTGTGGACCCACGACATGGGGCGTGGCCACAAGGTCCCCGCCTTCAAGGGCGGGGTGCCGATGATCATCCACGGCATGGTCTACGTCGGCTCGCCGGTCACCTCCGACTACCAGGCGATCAACCTGCGCACGGGCCGCGTGGCGTGGACCTGGCATGTGCCAAACGCGGGCCCGGCGGGCGCCGGACGCGGCGCGCCCACCGACTACAAGGGCGTCCTCTATATCTCGACGGGTCCCAACGTCTACGCCCTGAATCCCAAGACCGGGCGGGTCCTGGGCCACCATTATGTCGGTGGGCGTTTCGGGATCGTGAGCCCGACCATCGTCGGCGGCACGATGTATCTCGGCAATTCCTGGGATTGGATCAACGCCCTGCCGGTCAAAAGCGTGTACCCGCGCTTTGGGACGCGTTCCTGAGCGCCCGCGCCCGCGGCGGTCGGCGCGGCCCTACTAGCCTAGGACGCGGTGGGCAAACGCGCGCGCCATGGCATCCGCCGAGCGCAGCACATCGCTCGGGCCCATGTAATGACCGATGACGAGCAGGCTGAACAAGGCAAAGAGATAGCTGATCGAGACCTGAAACACGCGTCGCGCGTAGCGGTCCATCTCCTCATCGACGGGCATGCGCCGCAATTTCAGGGTCATGCCGAGGTAATAGAGGCCGAGGCCCGCGGCCGCCACCGCGTACGGCAGGTTCTGGTTGGCGATCACCGGGATCAGGCTCACGATGAGCGTGGCGATGGCGTAATTCACAATCTCGCGGCGCGTGCGGTCGACGCCGTGCGTCACCGGCAGCATCGGGATGCAGGCCTTCGCGTAATCCTCGCGGCAGCAGATCGCAAGTGGCCAGAAGTGCGCCGGGGTCCAGACCGACACCAGCGCCACGAGGCTCCAGGGCAACAGGGCATCCGGCGCCCCACCGGCGGCCGTCCAGCCTATGATCGGCGGCAACGCGCCGCCGATGCCGCCCCAGACGATGTTCCATGGGGTATTGGGCTTCAGGTAGACCGTGTAGATCACCCCATAACCCAGGGTGCCGATGAGCGTGAAGGCGAGCGTCCAGAGATTGGTCGCAAACAGCAGCACGAGCACCGATGCCGCGAACAGGGCGGCCGCGAACATCACCGCGTGGCGTCGCGAGATCCGGCCGACGGCGAGCGGCCGGCGGCGGGTGCGGCGCATGTGTTGGTCCAAAGACGGCTCGATCAGCTGATTGATCACGCCCCCCGCGCCCCCGGCGAGCGCGATCCCCAAAAGCCCGGCGCCGGCGCCCCAAAGATGCCGCGGGAAGCCCGGGGCCAGCACCGCGCCGACCGCGCCCGTGAACACCAACAGCGACACCACGCGTGCCTTGGCGAGCACCAACAGGTCGCGCAACACCGCCATCGCGGCGCCGGCGCCCGTGACCGGCGTCACCGGCCCCTTCACTACCTTTGTTGTCATGACCCCTCCTGCCTGCCGCCGCGTCCGTCGCGACCGCCCCCTACACCTTCCCGTTCAATACGATCGCCAGGGTAATGGCGAGCACCATGGCCTGATGGAACACCACGACCGCGCCCGGGGCCTTGGGACGCAGGCTCACGCCATGAAACAGCAGGAACCCGACCGCAAACTGCGCGACCGCGAGATAAAACGCCACGGGATAGGCGGGCATCATCCAGCCGAGGGTGCCGACGACCAGCAAGGCGGCGAGGATATGCACGGCCACCGTCCACTGCGAGGCGCGCTTGGGCGCGACGAAGGGCTCGATCGCTTGCCCGAAGCCCCGCTGGCCGGTGGTCATTCCGCCGAGAAAGATCGCCAGGAATACCGCGTGCAAGGCGATATTGGCGTCGAGGTACGAAAGAAAATGGATATCCGGGTAACGCAGGCCCACGAGATAGGATAGGAGCACGCTGTAGGCCAAAAGCCCATGCGTGCCATGCACGAACGCCGGCGCCCGGCCCGCCAGCACGTGCAAGGTCCCCATGCCAAAGAGCGCGGTGGCCACGATCAGGGCAAGCCCGGTGATGGTCGCGGCGTCGGGATGCAGGACCACGAGCGCCACCCCGATGAGGCCAAGCGTGGTCGCCACCACCCGATGGGCCGCCTCCGGATCCCCGCGCACCAAAAGCGTCAGGATGTTGCGGGTATACGGCCAGCGGGTCCCCAGGGACAGGCCGAAGCCGAAGCCCTCGACCAGGCTGCCCAACAAGATGATGGCGATGGCAAACAGCACCTGGGTGAGCATGAGCGCCTGTACCCAGGCCTCGCGGCCCAGGGCCACCGAGGTAGCGCCGCGCCATATACCGGCGGCGATGGCTACGAAAATGAGCCCCGCGATGAATACATTGGCCACGCGGACCGCGGTCGTGACCTCACCCTGCACCACGTGGTGCTCGGAATTGTTGTGTTCCATATCCTCCTCGTCGGCCCACCGGGGCTGCACGCGGACAATACCGCAAGAGGGGTATTAAACCAACACCCCGCCACCTTGCGGCCCACCCGGCCTAATACCTCTGATATTTAATGCATGAGCCCCATGAGCATGGTGCGCGCATCCAGGGACTGGAACATCCACATACTAAGCCCCACGGCGATCACGAACAGCGGAAAGGCCAGCACGAATGACACGGTCATCCAGCGCTGGGTCGACGACGCGTTGAGGTGCAGCAACAACACCAGCTGGACCGCCGCCACGAGCGCCGCCAGGCCCGACAGCGCGAGCATGGCATGGGGCACGGTCGCCGGGTGTCGCGCGATATACAGCGCCACCGTCATGAGGATGACGGCGATGAGAAACGCCGTCCCATAGGCCCGGCCGCTAGCCAGCTGGACCTCGGGATGCTTCAAGGGATCATGGGCATCGTGAGCCATTACAGCAATCCTCGCAGATCGACAAAGGTGAACACCAGCACCCAGATGACCGCCTGAAAGTGCCAGAAGACCTTCAGGTTCAAGAGTCGGTAGACGGTCTTGTCGGTAAAGCCCTGGGTGCCCACCTGGACGAACATCACCGCCATCCACAAAAGCCCGAAGGCCATGTGCAGGCCATGGGTCATGACCAGCGCGAAAAAGGCCGACAGATAGCCGCTGTCCTGGGGATAGATGCCGGCGTGGAAGAGCTGCGCGAAATCCTGAACCTCGAGACCCAGAAAGACCGTGCCCAGGATGAACGCCGCGCCCAGCCCGAAAAGGACCCCGGTGCGGCTATTGTGCTTCAGCGCCACCATCGCGCCGCCATAGGCGAGCACGCTCGTGAACACCGCCAAGGTCTCGCCGTAGGCCGACAAGGGGTTCACCAGGGCGTGGAGGGTCGGTCCGCCGGCGGCGTTGTAGCCGTGGCTCAGCACCCCGTAGGCCGCGAACAGGCCCGCGAAAATCATGGCGTCGCTCAGCATATAAAGCCAGAAACCGAGCGTGCGCGTCGCCATCACATCGTGGTGATAATGGGCCTCCCAGAGACCGTCAGCCGCCGAATCCATGCCACCGCTTGCCGTCGCCATCGCCTATCCTCGCCTTCTCTGCCAAACCATGGATGTCCGCCCCGCGTCCCGACTCAGGAATTCGACTCCCGCGGGCGGAACACGTCGATGCCACCGCGGGCCTCGTCCTCGCGCGACGCCCCCGGCGCGTTGCCGGCGAGCCGCCGCTCCGTCTCCTGCACGAGGTCCGCCTTCACCACATAGTCCGTCTCGCGCACGAAGGAGCGCGCGATCACGGTCAGGATGATGGCGAGCAAGGACGCGTCGGTGAGCCACCATATCCGCCATACGAGCCCGAAACCGAGCCCCAGGGCGAAGGCGCCGATGACGAGCGGCACCGCCGTGTTCTTGGGCATGGGGATGTCCTCGTAGTGGGCGATCTTCGCCCCCTCGAGCCCCTGCTCGCGGCGCCACACGAGCTCATCGCGGGCATGCACGCGCGGGGTCACGGCATAGTTGTAGAACGGCACAGGCGAGGGCGTCAGCCACTCGAGCGTGCGCGCGCTGCCCCAGGCATCGGCGCCCACGCGCTCGCTCGCGCGATCGCGGATGCTCACATAGAGCTGGCGCACGAAGTAATAGATCGACACCATGTAGAGCCCGATGCCGATCTCCTCGGCGACCTCGAAGGGCAGCAGCGCCGGATTGGAGAGATAGTCCAGGCGCCGGGTCATGCCCATGAAGCCCGAGGTGTACATGGGGATGAACACCATGATGGTCCCGGCGGTGAAGTACCAGAAGAAGCGCTTGCCAAGGGCCTCGTTCAGCTTGAAGCCAAAGACCTTCGGGAACCAGAAGGTCACGGCCCCCATGATGCCGTAGATCACCACCATCAGCATGGTGTGGAAATGCGCAACCACGAACACGCTGTTATGGACGCTGTAGTTGACGGGCGGCATCGCCAGCATCATGCCGGTCAGACCGCCCAAGAGCAGCATGAAGAGCGCGCCGACCGCCCACAGCATGGGGGTATCGAAGCGCGTGCGCCCGCGATAGACCGTGAACGCCCAGTTGAAGACCTTCACGCCCGTGGGGATCCCCACCACCATGGTGGCGACGCTAAAGAACGTGTTGACCTGCGGCCCCGCGCCCATGGTGAAGAAGTGATGCAGCCACACCGACCAGGATACCCCGGCGATGGCAAAACTCGCCGCCACCATGGTCGCGTAGCCAAAGAGCGGCTTCTCGGCAAAGGTCGGGATGATCTCCGACATCATGCCGAACGCCGGCAGGATCACGAAGTACACCTCCGGGTGGCCCCAGATCCAAAAGAGATCGGAGTACAGCATGAGGTTGCCGCCAAGCCCGGCGGTAAAGAAGTGCGTCCCGAAGTAGCGGTCGGCGCCGAGCAAAGCCAACGCCACGCCAAGGACCGGGAACGAGGTGAGCGCTATGATGTTGGTGCTAAGCGCAGTCCACGTGAAGATCGGCAGACGCGACCAGGTCATGCCCGGGGCGCGCATCTTGATGATGGTGGCGATGAGATTGGCGGCGCCCAAGGTCGTGCCGACACTCGATATCTGGATCGCCCACATCCAGTAATCCACGCCCACCCCGGGGCTGTAGGGGATCTCGGTCAAGGGCGTGAGCCCGACCCACCCGGCATGCGAGAAATCCCCCAGAAACAGCGACAGCATGATGAGCGCCGCGCCCACCGCGGTGAGCCACAGCCCAAGCGCGTTGAGATAGGGAAACGCCATGTCGCGCGCGCCGATCTGCAAGGGCACGATGACGTTCATGAGCCCGACCAGGATCGGGGTGGCGGCAAACAGGATCATGATGGTCCCGTGCGCGCTGTAGATCTGGTCGAAGTGGTAGGGCAGCAGATAACCGTGCGCGGCCCCGAGGAAGCCCGGCGAATGCGGTCCGCAGGCGAGCACCTGCTGGGTGCGCATCATCAGGGCATCGATGAAGCCGCGAAACAGCATCACGAGCCCGATCAGGATGTACATGACCCCGATCTTCTTGTGATCGACCGTGGTCAGCCACTCGCGCCACAGATAGGCCCACTTGTGTCCGAAGGTCAGGTAAGCGAGCACGATCGCCCCGAGCACGGCGGAGAACACGAAGGCCCCGGCGATAATGGGGTTGTCCGGGATCGCCCCGAGCGATAAACGCCCGATGAGCGGGCTCCAGGGTCCTTGCACGTTCACCATAATCGGACACTCCTCTTTAAGCGAGAAACACTGAGCGACGCACCACGACCGGCCAGGTCCATCGCGCGGACCTGAGAACTAGGCGGCTCCAGGCGGCGGCATGCGCGTGGTATAGACCTTGCCATCGAGCACCCCCTTGATCACCTGATCGAAGAGGCGCGCGTGGACATGCGAGAACGCGTAGGTCTTGCCATCGATGTTCTTCGTGGGCGCGGCGAATTGGTTGAACTGCGCATAATCCATGTGTTGCGGAGACTTCTGGATCGACTGCGTCCAATGCCTAAAGCGCGCGGCGCTCACGACGTGCGTCTTGAAACCCATCCACGAAAAGCCGCCGCCGCTGAAGTTCGCGGAATAGCCCTTGTATAGCCCGAGCTTGTCGGCGACCAGCACCTGCTTTGTGCGCATGCCGGGCATGATGTCGATCATGCCCGCCAGGTTGGGTATGAAGAAGTCGTTCACGACGGTGGCCGAGGTCATTCGGAACACCACCGGCCTCCCGCGCGGGATCACGAGCTTGTTGGCGGTGGCGATGTGCTGCTTTGGGTAGACGAACAGCCATTGCCAGTCGGTGGTGATGACATCCACTTCCAGGGGCGCGGGCCCGGGCTTTGCGGCCGATGTGGTCTTGGCATTGATCATGCGCGGGTCATAGGGATTGACCGCATAGGTCCCCTGATAGGACTCGTAGCCGAGCATCGCCACGGTGAGCAGCGGGATCGCCCATACCACCAGTTCTATGAGATTCGAATGAGACCAGTGCGGGTCGTAGGCGGCGTTGGTATTGGTCTTGCGATAGCGCAGCAGGAAGTAGGCGGTGAGGATCGCGGTGGGGACGATGATGCCCAGCATGACCGCGACATCGAGGATCGTGAATCGCAGATCGGCCGCCGACAGCGGCCCCGCGGGCCGGAAAATGAGGAATTGCCGGGAAAGGCCGTGGGCGGAACAACCGGAAAGAAGCATCAGGGAGAAGGGAACTAGGGACCGGGCGAGATGCCCTATCCTGCGTGCAATCGTATCGTACCGCCTAGCCAGCATGGTAACGCCTCCCGAGTATTTCCCTGGGCGAACGATAAGAGCCCCATGCGGCGGGCCCCTATACATCATCTGCTCATATAATAATATGCGAATTCGCAAAACGCCAAGCAGATTTGGCCACGGCCCCCATAAAAAAAGCCGATGCATCCATATATCGGGTCCCACCGGAAACATTTCCGATGGCGAATCCGCGGCCGCGGCGAGAAACGCGCAACGACGAGGCCTGGAGCGCCGGGCCACTTGCGACCCTTGGGAGAAATGTCGGGGGCCTTGCGCTTCGACACCCCCCGCGGCCCCCTCGGGGGGCCGAGAGACGCCTCCACGCGCCCGCCCCGACATCGGGCCAGGACGTTTGTTTCGATACATCCACGAGCTTTACGAAAGATCCGCGGATGGTTGCGAAACGGCCGCCCGCAGTCCCGCGGCCCACGCGCGCCCCTGCAATTGGCCTTGACGCCGAAGCGCGGATGGCCGCCGCTCTTGCCATGGCCTCCATATGCGCGGGTCTTGTGTGTGGCATTCAGCAAGACGCATCGTGCGCGAGGCAATGGCCGGGACGCTAGCTTTCAGTCACCGTCTTGGGCGCTGGACGCCAGCGACCCTCATTAGACTCTCGAAAGGCATGACGATCGCTCAGCCGGCGAGTGAGATCCGGAAAGGGCTGCGCACACGGGATACTGGCCGGTATCTCCAGGGCGCGGCAGAACATGCGAATCACGGGCATCGGGTTTGCGCTTGAACATTCCCCCGCGCATTCCCCTTCCTGGGCCGTAAGGCCAGGAGGGGGTCAAGCAGGCTGCTTGCCCTTGCGCGGTGTTTCCTTGGTCCCTTGGCTCTCCACGTAACGCCGCACGGTCTCCAGCGTGGCGCCACCGACGCTGCCTACATAATAAGCGCGATGCCAGAAGTGCGGTTTCCAGTAAAAGGGTTTTAGGTGTTCAGCAAACCGGTTGCGCGCGCGGGCGACGGAGGAGATTTTGTCATGGTGTCATTCCGTGGTTGTTATTATGCGAGTCCTTCGGCATGAAGTGGGCTCGCATGGTGGTCACGAAGGCTTCGGCTTGTTTTACCATCTCCTGCGCATCGCCCCGCTCCACGGAGTCGCCCGTGTAATCGGCAACCAAACGGATTTCCTCCGCGCTGTTCAAGAGTCGCCCCATGTCTTTGGAGATCGGCCCGTTCTTGATCAGATGGTCACCAAAGGCACTGATAAGACCGCGGTGGGTCTTGCCAATGTCAGGCTTAACAGGAGCGTTGGAGGCCAGTAAGGCCGCACGATCTGCGTCGAACATGGCGCAGTAGGCGCGATTGCAGGCGCCGTCCACATCGCCAAAATCGAGCAGAGCGCGAGCCGACGCACAGGCTTGATCCCGCTTTCGTCATCAAACTTTGCGGCGTCAATACACCGTTCACAGACGAACCCCCTCTTGGGCGATATTCCGGAGCAAGGCGGGATTGGAATAGCTCTCCGGGTGCTCCCATTCGTCAAGCCATATCGGCAGCGGCGAGATGGCGATGCCGGTTTCCAGCAGCACATCGTAAGCCACATCCGCCATCGTGAGCTTGGTTGGCAAGAATCGTTGATGCACACCACTTAGGAGGACTGCGACATCGGCATCGCTATCCGGGTGATGCGTACCACGCGCCCGACTGCCATAGACAATGGCGCCCGCCATCTCGTAGCGACTGGCTATCAAGGCGAGAAAGCGTCGGACGGCCGCTTCTGTATTTGGATCAAGGCGCTTCTCCATTTCCACACCCTTCCTTGTCGGTGTTTTATAGACATTCTATCCTATACCGAAACCGCTTGCATCCTCTACTATGGTCTTGATCCAGTCGGCGATCGCGTACGCGATGCTCGCGCGGCCTTCGGGCGGGT
>DAHWGZ010000379.1 GCA_027335965.1 Acidiferrobacter sp. | reverse complement strand
AGGCGCATACCACCCCCTCGCGCAGGCCGCCGGCGCGAATGACCTTGGCCCCATAGGCGATCTGCGTTGCCCCCTCGAGCAGGGCCGCGACCTCCGGCAGGGCCAGAAACCGGCGCATGAGCTGGGGGTGGTCAACCGGGCCGTGATCGGCAAGCGATGTCAGCGGAAACACGAGCCCGACAGACAGCGTATCGCGATTCGTATACAAAAAGCCGCTCATGTCGAGCGCCACGGTGTGACCCTTGAACGTACCGTTGCGCAGCAACCACTCCTGGGCGACGCCCTCGCCTGCACCGACCCCGAAACGCGCCTCTATGGTCGCGGGGGCCAGCGCAAACACGGCCTTGATGCCCTGCGCGTAGCGCACCGCCGGGCGTTCGAGACCAGCGCGCGCAAGCACGAAGGCGGCGTCGCCCTCGGCCAGAAATACCACCGGCGCCTCGACTGGGCCGCGCGCGGTGTCCACGCCCACCACCCGCCCGCGCGCAAACCGCAACCCGGTGACGGTCGTGCGCGGCAGGAGCACGGCCCCATGCTCGATGGCACACGCTGCGAGGTAACGGTCGAGCCTCGGACGCAACACCGTCCAGGCCTCGCCATAGTCGTTGCCGGCCACCGCCCGCGCCTCGAAACCGGCGCATCCGTCGCCCCCATGGACGACGAGCGAGCGCGCCACGATGCGCCGCTCGCGGGGGGCGCGCGCCCAGGCGTCCGCCCCCAGGACATCTTCACGCACCAGGGTCTCGGCGTGAT
>DAHWGZ010000378.1 GCA_027335965.1 Acidiferrobacter sp. | reverse complement strand
GCGAGTGCCAGCAAAAGCCCCAGGGCGAGCGGCGGCATCAGGACCGACAGGAGCACCGCGGCCTCGAAGGCGATGCGCACGCCGCGCGTCGCCCCGCGTAGCGAAAAGGCAAGCGGGGTGCCGATCGCGACGACGATGATGAGCGCCACCCCCGTCAGGGCGAAGGATGTGGTAAGCGCCGACGAGGCGTCGGCGGCCGCCCACTGCCAGCGGCCGACAGGCGACGCGAGGCCCCACAGCGGGTACAGCAGGAACAGCGCCGTGACGGCGAGCGCAAGCGTGCGCGGCAGATCCTTGGGCACGCGCGGCTTAGGTCTCGACGGCGAGCGTCGGCACGTACATGGATTGGATGCCCACGCGCCCGGGACCCGTGAAGCGATTCCAGAAGAAGGAGGCGGCGCTCCCGAAAAGCCCGGAGCTCAGGCTTTGGGTGACGGTCTTTATGGCGACCGTCGGGTCTTTGTAGAGCCAGCCTCCGGGCTCGAGGTCAATCGATTCCTCGGCCCCCAGGGTTACCTCGAAGACATTACCGAAACCGTGCAGCCAGACGATACCGGGTGCGGTCTCGGCCCGGAACTGGTCCACGATCAGGGTATTGCCCCCGAACACCCAGTTCATGATGCCCTTGATGCGCGTCACGGAGTAGGACACCTGGTCGGTGGCCGCCAGATACTGGTGCTCGCGCACATCGATGGCCTGGCCCGGCGCCAGATGGATGGGCACGATCTGGCCCGCGCCGTCGCGACTGAAGGC
>DAHWGZ010000377.1 GCA_027335965.1 Acidiferrobacter sp. | reverse complement strand
CCCTTCGAGGACCTCCCCAAAAAGGTCCGGCAGGTCATCCTCCATGGCAGCGGCGAGGAATCGATCACCTTCACCTATGTGGACCGCGGACGGCAGCATCGACGCAAGCACCCGTTCGAGGGCGTGATCCCCAACATGGAACGCCGCTATCGCGAGACGGAATCGGCGAGCGTGCGGGACGAACTTGCGCGCTTCATAGGCAACCAGGTTTGCGAGGTCTGCGCCGGCAGTCGCCTGCGCGAAGAGGCGCGCAACGTATTCATCGACGCACGCCCTATCCATGAGGTCACGGGCTTATCGATTCACGAGGCCCACAAATTCTTTTCGCACCTGCTGCTCCCCGGCCAGCGCGGCGTGATCGCCACCAAGATCGTTCACGAAATCAGCGAGCGCCTCAAATTTCTCGTGAACGTGGGGCTCGATTACCTGACCCTCGCGCGCTCCGCGGAGACCCTTTCGGGCGGCGAGGCGCAGCGCATCCGGCTGGCATCGCAGATCGGCGCCGGACTCGTCGGCGTTATGTACGTCCTGGACGAGCCCTCCATAGGCCTGCATCAGCGCGATAATGGCCGCCTGCTCGCGACCCTGGAGACCCTGCGCGACATGGGCAATACCGTCATCGTGGTCGAGCATGATGAAGAGGCGATCCTGGCCGCCGACCACGTCGTGGACGTGGGCCCCGGCGCCGGCGTTCACGGCGGGCAGATTGTGGCCCAAGGGACCCCGGCGCAGATCATGGAAAATCCCGACTCCCT
>DAHWGZ010000376.1 GCA_027335965.1 Acidiferrobacter sp. | reverse complement strand
AAAACTCCACGGTATCACCCCCCTTTGTACGTGTGGCCCTGTCATGGCCTACCGGCCGCCATGCGGCCGGGCACCATGGCATCTCAAACCCATTCCGACGATCGTCCATCGGGATGCCGGAGACCCTTATGGCCCGGTCACCGCGACCCCCCGACCCCTCCATCAGCAAAACCCGCGCCAGCGGGTAAACTCGGGGATTTCCTCGATATTCCGGGTAATGGCGGATCCCGGTGTCACCATCTTGGGAGAACGCGTCACCAGGATGGTGACGCGCGCGCCTGGCGGGCCCTGGGCCTGGCAATGACTGCGTCCATCATCGATAGATCGGCGTCCCAGCCCTGCCAGACCATGGATGGGCCGGGTGAGCACGGCCATCGCCATCGTTGCGCATGGTACGTCCTGACCTGCCGCGGCCGCGGCGATGACCGATGTCAGCGGCGACGGGCTCGAAACAGTCACCATGGGAGACCGCGGATTCGCGGAGATGGGCCAGGGCGCACGTCCCGCGGGGTGCGGGCGACCGCTCGGGTCCCTCGGGGGCCCTCGTGTCAATGGCGCGAGGGGGCAATGGCGCCGGCCGTGAGGCCATCGGTGAGGGCCGGCACGCCCGCGGTGTCGGGTTGCGATCGTATTGGGAGGGGGCGCTGTGTACCCCAGGCGATGCCCCCGCGCGGTGTGATGCCCGCCGCCGGGCAGGCCGCCCACCGCCGGGCAGGCCGCCTGGGTGCGCTCGCTGGCGCAAAAGGGGCTATCGGG
>DAHWGZ010000375.1 GCA_027335965.1 Acidiferrobacter sp. | reverse complement strand
ATGTGCTCATCTCCGGTATGGAGGTGCAGCGGTACGCGCGCGCGGGGGGCATAAGAGAGCAGCGCGATGCGTAGGTATGTCCCCTGGAAGAGTTCGCGGATACGGATCCCGGGCCGCAGCACCTGCCACTGCGGGCTGTCCTGAGTCAGGTCCGACGGGGTCAGGACGTAGCGCGAGAGCGCGCTTGCCAAGCGCCCGCGCCCATCGTCCGGGTCGGATTCCTCGGCGTGAGATGGTGCCGGCGCATGGTCTTCTGATTTCATGAATCGGTCTCGGGCCTGGGATTTCTTAGTCTGCCGTTGACGGGACCGAAGCAGTAAACGTGCCAAGCCGACCGCTTAAAGACTGGCAAGGTTTTGTCACGCCGCCCGCGCCGCCCGCGGCGATGGCCTCACCGTTTTCGTGCATCCCAGGAACGCTCGTGCCCTAGCAAGGGGCGCCCTTGCGGCGCGCCGGGCGGATATCCGGGCCTGCCGCTTGGCGAGGGAGTGGTGGCGTCACAGACAGACTCGGGCGTTGTTATCAGGCGCAAATGCGTGCGTTGTGAACGATTCGCTGCGCGCGGCCCGGGCCGCGACCGGCATAAGCCCGAGACGGCACGAAAAATGCTATGTACACATCGATGCATAACGATGACAGGTTCAGGACGACTCTCTTGAAGGACGCGCCTTTACGCAAAGACGGGACTGAAAAGGTGCGCGGCACGGCGCGCTATGTGGCCGACATCAGCTATCCGGGCATGCTCCATGCCGCGAC
>DAHWGZ010000374.1 GCA_027335965.1 Acidiferrobacter sp. | reverse complement strand
AAGACGAGCAGGCCCGTTACGACGCACTGACCGCCTTTTGTTATCCCCCCTTGATGCGCAACGAGGGCGTCTTTCTGGTCATCACAGCCGAACATGGCCGTGTTCTGGAATCACGCCTTAAGCGGATGGGGCTCGATGTCGAGGCCGCGCGGGCCTGCGGACAATTGCGCGTGGCCGACGCCGTCTCGATGCTCGATTCGTTCATGGTTCAAAACACCCCGGACGCGATCCGGTTTCTGGATCTGGCGGGCGGCGTGCTGCGCGATATGGAGGCGCGTTACCGCCGGGTCCACGTCTACGGGGAGATGGTGGATGTGTTGTGGGGCCTTCACAACCATCATGCCGCTCTTGAACTCGAGAGTCTATGGAATGATCTCGGGGCGGTGCATGAATTCACGCTCTTTTGCGGCTACAGCAGCGAATATTTCACGAACCCGGAAGACCAGGATCATTTCCGCGATCTGCATGGCCTGCATACGCATGTCGTGTCCGCAAACTCCGGGGCCAGGACCTCCACGCGTTACCCCCGAGGCTCACACCTGTAGGCCGCAAGCCACTCCTCGAATGCGGCGGCCGGAAGCGGTTTGCTGTAGTAGTAGCCTTGGATCTCGTCGCACCCGGCAGTCCGCAGTATCTCCAGTTGTTCGCGGCTCTCGACGCCCTCGGCGACTACGGTGAGGCCGAGGCTGTGGCCGAGCGTTATGATGACCGATGCAATGGCCGCGCCTTCGGTATTGCGGGTGATGTCACGGACGAAGGATTGG
>DAHWGZ010000373.1:532-764 GCA_027335965.1 Acidiferrobacter sp. | reverse complement strand
AACTGCAGTCAGCGGGTGCGGCCCAGCCCGAGGAGGCATTGGTATGAACGAGATCCGCATCCAGAAGACGGGCGAACCCGACGTCATCGAGGCCAGCGATGGGCGGCTGACCTTGTCGGTGCCGATCCAGATCAAGCGGCGCAGCGGGCGCAAGCTGGTCACGCTGCCCGTCGATCCGGTGACGGGCGAACCAGCCAAGGCCAGGCCCTGGGACACGGCCACCACGCCGTTG
>DAHWGZ010000373.1:0-522 GCA_027335965.1 Acidiferrobacter sp. | reverse complement strand
AGATTGCCGAGCGCGAGAAGATCGACAAGAGCTATGTGAGCCGCATGGTCAACCTGACCACACTCGCGCCGGACATCGTGGCGGCCATCCTCGACGACGCCATGCCCAACCACGTTACGCTGTTTGACTTGGCGGTCGATCCACCGGCGCTGTGGGACGAGCAGCGAAGCCGGCTCGTGTAGACCGGCGCCCAGTAAACATTTGGAGATTCTTTCGCCTTCTGTGACGCCTTGCGATCCGTTGCAGCCGCTCGACCTTCCAGCGACCCAATGGCCGGTGTCCGGGTAGAACGGTCGCAAGATGCCGCACGTGGCGGCGGCCGCGATGAAGTGTAGATGTTCAACGGATTCATTCGGACCCGGCTCAGCGCGTGTTAGAGACCGAGTTTTCGCTCGCTCATCCACTTCACGATCGCAGGGTCGCGGTGCGAGAAGAAGCTGCTCGTCCCGGTCTCCAGCGTAGCGATGGACTCCATGTCCGCGTCGGTCAGCTCGAAGTCGAATACTGCGAGATTTTCGAGCA
>DAHWGZ010000372.1 GCA_027335965.1 Acidiferrobacter sp. | reverse complement strand
TTCGATCTCCCAGGCCTTCGAGCGGGTCTGCAAGGCGGCCGGGATCGAGGGCCTGACCTTCCACGACCTGCGCCATGAGGCGACCAGCAGGCTCTTTGAGAAGGGGTTGAACCCTATGGAGGTCGCGGCGATTACGGGGCACAAGACCCTGCAGATGCTGAAGAGGTATACGCACCTGAGGGCCGAGGATCTGGTGGGGAGGTTGGGGTAGGGCTACGCACGTCTCCACGGCGGCAACGCCGACAAATCAATAATCGCCGACCTCACCGGCTGGCGCGGATCCCGCCGCGCCTCCTTCTCCTCCCTTTTGCGTGCCCGATACCGCCGGGCCGCCTCGGCGTTGCGGATGGTGCGCGGGACGAGGCTGGCGGGCCGGCCGCGCTTACGCTTGGTGTCGTCGCCGACCCGGTTCATTGCCGGCCGTATGGCCGGGCCTGTCCCGCTCACGGATCCCTTTGCGCGTCTGCTCATAGTGTGGCGCCTATGCCGTTTCCGTGGTCTATTATCGGTGACGCATCATATTTCATAAAGCACTTTCGCTGATGCGTCATCGTAAATAGGGGGACGGGGTGAGGGGGTCAGCGCCGCGCCGCTGACCGCCAGGCGCCCCCCACGCGGTTTTGATTGGCGCTTTAGCCAGTTGCGGCCCGGTGGGTCGCCGGCCGGGCGCCTATAAGCACCCGGCACTCCGCGCCCTACGCCGCCACCTGCCCTTGGTCGGCCAACAAGGCTTTGATGAACCCGTGCGCCTTGGAGGCCTGCGCG
>DAHWGZ010000371.1 GCA_027335965.1 Acidiferrobacter sp. | reverse complement strand
TCGGCGCCCTTTTTCTCGGTGGGCGGCAGGGTGAGTTCCGTGCCGAAGTGCTTGACCTTCGTGTGGGCCTGAATGAGCCGTTCGCGTTCGACGAGCAGCCGCAATGCCGGCGTCTGCACCCGCCCCGCCGACAGCCCGCGCCCCATGACCGGGGAGATGGTGTAGCCCACCAAGCGGTCGATGCCGCGGCGTGCCTCCTGCGCCTGTACAAGGTGCATGTCGAGGGGCCGGGGTGTGACCACCGCGGCCTTGATGGCACGCTCGGTGATTTCGTTGTAGGAGATGCGCGCCGTCTTGCCCGCCGGGAGCCGCAGGGCATCCGCCACGTGCCACGCGATGGCCTCGCCTTCGCGGTCCGGGTCGGTGGCGAGCAGGATGCGCTCGGCGCCCTTGGCGGCCGCGCGGATTTTGGCGAGCTGTGCGCCGCCACGTTCCGTCGGTACGTACCGCAACCGGAATGCGGGGGGCTCCACGCCCATTTCATTCTTCGGCAGGTCGCGCACGTGACCGAAGCTTGCCAGCACCGTGAATGGCGCGCCCAAGATGTGGGCCACCTCGCGGGCCTTGGCCACAAGACATGCCGAGACCGGTCGCGGTGTAAGGCCGCCCACGAGCGGCGCGAAGGCCTCGGCGAGGGCGACCTTCACCGCGTGGGCCGACGGCCGCAATCCCGTCTCGGTATGGAGCGAGGTGAGCCCCTCTTCGAGGGCCGCCTTCAGGGCCGGGCGCAGGCCTTCATCCGGGAGTTGTACGATGCGCTGCATG
>DAHWGZ010000370.1 GCA_027335965.1 Acidiferrobacter sp. | reverse complement strand
GACGCCAGGACCGACTGCAATGGGTCACGGCAACATGGGACGCGTTGCCCTTTGATGCCGAGGCCGCCCGGCTGTATGGCCGGGTGTTCGCAGCCACGAGGGCTGCCGGGCAATCGAGTCGCACCCGCTTGGCGGATTTGCTCATCGCTTCCACGGCGATCGCCAACGGCTTGGCGCTTTACACCCGTAATCCTTCTGACTTTGCTGCCCTTAAGGGGCTCGTGAAGGTCATTGTTATCTGATTGCCTCGCCGTTGAAGGTCATATCCGGTCGAGGTAGCCGTGCGGTGTGCAACAGACCTTCAGGGCGCCCAAGCGTGCGCCGGCTCTCGTATGCGCGACGGGACATCCAAGTCGCCCTCGCGCCCTCGACATTGCCGGCCGCATGGCCGGTCTCGGCGCATACACATTGTGGGCCGCATGGCCCATGATCTCTCCGCTCCGCTACGAGATGCCGCCCCCACAAAGAGGGGGTTGGACGAAGCCGCTACACGGAGGATACAACCATTTACAGTAGCGACTATCGGAATCCAAAGTAACTACTCACCCCCTTCCGCACTAACAATACGAGGCGCTTGACAATATAGACTTCTGACGCTACGCTTCTCTCCCAGGTAAGGAACAGGAGGTGGCGTGCGATGGGGGCGTATTTCGGTTCGAAGGCCACATCCGGATTGTGCCAGGCGATCATCGCCTTGATGCCGCCCCATGACACCTATATCGAGACCCATCTCGGGGGTGGGGCGATCATGAAGCGTAAGGCCCCG
>DAHWGZ010000036.1 GCA_027335965.1 Acidiferrobacter sp. | reverse complement strand
GGGGAGGGGGTTTTGGGGGCCTGGAGAGGTCTGCGCGAAGGGTAAGGGCGAACCACCACGGCCCTGGTAGGTATGGAATATATACCGATGAGGGCCGAGGTGGTCGCGCGGAGCCCAGGATGCGCGGCGCGATAAGGCTTGGAGATGGCTTATGCCGTGAAGACGATTCCCACGCGTTTGTGGTGCGCGTTGGGGGTGGGTCGCGCGGGTCCAATAATGATTTGCACATCAAGCCCCAGCCGTGCCAGCCCATCCAGCATCTTCGTTTCGCTTATGCCGCGGAACTGACCGCGCAGCATCTGCGAGAGCTTGGGCTGAGTGAGGCCAAGAATGGTCGCCGCATGCTGTTGGCTCCATTGCCGTTCCGCTATGATCTCGCCGATCTTGGCGGCGAGCTGGGCTTTCATCATCATCTCTTCCGCATCCGGGCGACCCAGGTCTTCGTAGACGTTCCCGCTGCTCTGTTCGACGGTCTTCATGAGTTCTCTCCTTTCGCGTGCTGTTCGGCAATACGAACCGCTCGTGAATCTTGTCAATGTCGGGCTTGGGCGTGGCGATCCCTTGCGTCAATTTCTTCTGGAAACGTAACCACTCACCCGGTTCCGCATACAGCTCACCGGAAAGCGCCATCTGAATCGCAACCAGGGGGTTGACGCCGCGGTTGGCCATAGTCTACAGGTCGCTCGAGATACGGCAGCAGGCTTGCGCATACCCGGCCTTGCGGAAGCAGCCCGAGACCTTTTGTTTGACCTTGCTCATGCGCACGCTGCGCTCGGCGCGGTTATTCGTAAGCGATTCGTTCGCGTCGCGGGCGAACAACAAGACGGCGCCCTCGTGTTCCTTGAGACGCTCACGGAGATTGTGGGCGTAGGCCACGCCCCCACAAAAAGGGGGTTGTCCACGGCCTACAATGTCGGACTTGGCGATGCGGCCGCGTTGGCCGTTGGACCGCACCGGGATGGGCGGCAGTTCCCGGGCGCCACGGGTCAGGAGGGCGCGGTAATGCCGCTTAAGGCGCTCGTACGCGCGCACCCTGAGCCGTTTGTGTGGGTGGCGTGCTACAGGCGACAGGTCTTTTGCCCCAGGCGCCTTAAGTTCTGAGCCCAGGCAGCGCCGTTCGCCTCATGGATGAAGGCCAGTTCCCGCAAGAGATGCGCCCCACACAGGTCATGGCTGCGGTGGTCATAGGAGAGACGCCCAGCCGTCGTGCACGATCAATGCCTCCGTAACGCGGGATGATGCCGATGGCGGTCATGGCCTCCAATCCCCGCTTCTCGTGCACGAACTTCACGGTGATGTCGCCCTCCCCGAGCCCACAGGGATCCCGTGGTTGTGGCGGTCGACCCGCAGCGAGGTCTCATCGACGTGGAGGGCGGCTAATGTGAGGAGTTGCGCGATGGCACCCTGCCCCCAGCGCGCCGGCACCTGATCAGCGCAGCGCGTTCAGCACTTTTTCGGCTTCCGGCCAGGGCAGCCGTCGCTTGCCTGCCTTCATTCTGTCGAGCGCCTTCAAGGTGTCGTCGACCGTCAGTAGCTGGTTTTCGATCATGGCGCACAACAACCCAACGGTGCCCATGACGTTGACCTTCTCCTTGGCGGCGACAATGCGCAAATTGGCGTCGCCCGTCAGCAGCACGCAGGCCTCTTGCTTCGCGAGCGCCAGCGCCAAATAATCGTTATGGCTGGGCTTTTGGCCATTTTTCGAGGGAAGCAGATGATTGTGCTGGCCTGGCAACTGCTGGGCATACGCCACGAATTCGCCGCTGACCTCCATGACCTGCAAACCCTGGTCTTCAAGGCCTGGGCTGCCCGGTTCTATTTCTTCGTGGTACAGAAGATCAGGGATGCCGAACTGCATCGGAAGCTGGAAGAGCGTCTCCATAAACGCCCCCGCTTCCATATCAATCAATATGTTTGCATCACTTATGAGCAGACGCATCCGATGAATCCAGCTGGCGTTCTTTGTGGAAGCGCATCATCGGGATGCCCAGCAGTTCCGCCGCCTTGCCTTCGGAAATGTATTGCTCGGCCAAGGCGCGGTACACCAGCTGACCAAACAGTCGCGGATACTCTTGCGGCAGTGGCTGACCAGGCTCGGTCTTGCGCCAGCCCTTTGCCGAAAACCGCTTCAACATTGATAGGTGGGCGGCCTCGGTGAGCACGCCACACTGTTTGGCGCGGTGCAGCCACCCGGCCATCGATAGGCCGAACTCCTGTTTGAGCACATACAACTCTTGCCATTCCAGCGCATGGCGTTGTGCCCCAAGCAGCTGCATCACCGCGACACGCGGAGCCAGGAATGCGCCAGCGAATCGGTCGCAGGCTTTCTCTTCGTCGATGCCGTCAGCCAGTCGTCCCTCGAGCAGCAGGTGCCCCAGCTCATGCGCAAGAGTGAACCGCTGCCGATCGCCGGGCCAGCGCTTGGAGACAGCCACGACCGGGTACTCCTGGCCCCCTTCGGTCTGTGCCTTGGCCGTCAAACCAGAGAAGCCCGGGTTCTCTTCATTGACCACGATGACCAGAAAGCCAAGGCCTTCGAGGGTATCGGTGAGGTCAGCTATCGGGTTTAGCCCTAACTGCCAAGCGGTGCGGACCGCATCCGAAAACGCATCGATCTCGTCTAGCGAGGCGATGTGCTCGGGCAGATTCGCGGGCGGCGCAAACGCCGGGAACGGTAGTTCGGGAAATGCGCCGAACAATTCGACACGCTTTTCCACTAACTCGACAACCTTGATCTTCAGCGCATCCTGCGCTGTCTTGCCAAAGGTCGAGAGCTTGCGGAACTCGGGATGCACCAGTTCAACCGTATGCGTGCGAAAGAAGTACTCGGCCCGGATGCCGCAGGCGCGGGCCAGCTTGAGCAACTGCGTTGACGAGGGGGTCAGCAAACCCTTCTCGTACTTCTGGATGGCGGTATGGGAAACGCCCACCTGTTCACCCAATGCACCCAAGGTCAGACCCGCCGCCAACCGTGCTTGACGAATGCGATCTGCAATCATGACGCCTTCCTGAGTGTGGTTTAAAACAGCCTCTATCCTAACAAATATTTAAACCAAAGAGAACTGCCCCACCCGCGGGCGACCGCGACATCACTCGTGGGTGGCTGCTCCTGTCTAGGGGCGCATCACGCTGGCGATGCGGCAGTTCCGGGCATACCGCCACAGGTCGTCCATGGACGCCTTGCGCGTCCTCCAGGCGTCGTGCAGGCCCTCCAACACCACATCCAGCGGGGGGCTGGACAGAGCTTGCGCCGCTTTTGCAATTAAGAGAGTTGCTCGCCCATGGCACCGCTTCCGTCCGGGTTGCCTGAAGCCGTCGGCGATGGGGAGGAACTTGCGCGTTTTCTCACGCAACGCGGCCACTACTCGCAGGCTCGCGCTGACGCGTATGGCTGTGTACATCCCGACGCGTTTTTGCCGAACAGCAAGGATCGGGCGATGTTGGTATCACGGCACGGCAGGGAACCGCTAGCAGACCTGCAGGCAATCGGGCGCCTTGCCGCGGGTGATGGCTCTTTGTATGGTGCGGCCATCCTAAATGGGATGCGCCACGACTACGATGCGTCCGTCGCCAATCCTTCGACGCGCCCCCACCCCAATGACGTGGGCAGGCGCCGCATCCTGCGGCTTCTCAAGAATCGGCGTCGCTACCGCTCCGTTCGCCCGATCGTCCTGCCAGGCCCCGAAGGTACATCGTGCGCAGCCCCTGCTGCTCGCGCACCGTCGACGGCGCCGAAGGCATGATCCGGAAAACGGCAGTTGACCGCTCCAGGCCCCCACAGTGGCAGCAGGATGCATTCGGGCAGATCGACGCGCTGCTGCGCGCCATGGCGTTGCGAGGTTGAGTCGCGCGACCAGGGACTACGCGTAACTTCGCAAACTGCTGGCGCCCCCGGTCACCAGGCGCTGCGCGCCAGGGAGAGCGCAGCGAGGACGCATAGTCCGCGGGACCAGTCGTTCGGCCGGCAATGGGCATCTGGTCCCCAAGCGGTGCCGCCGCGAGGTCGCGCGCAGGCTCTATCGCGAAGAGCGGTATGGGCATGCCCGCAGATTCGACGAATTGGGGCGGCGCCTGGGGGTTTTGGATGCGGATGACGGGATGACCTGGTTGGAAGAAAAGTCCACGGGATTGCGCGCTGAAACCCAGCAGCATGTCCATTGCGACCCGGCGGGTTGCTCAGTCGAAACACGATTCGACCCCTTGGGCGCATTTGAAGCCTCCGACCGGTGCTTGGTGCGGCTCCTCGAGGGCGGGCTTCGGCCGACGCGCGCCCCGACGGCACCGCGCACCGCCATTTCGTCGCCTGCGTCAATAAGCCGCGGCGCCGTTGCGGCGTCGAACTACGCAAGACCGGCTCGGAAGGTGGTTATCCGACCTCCTTCCTGGCCTTACGGCATGCGGCGACAAAGGGTCGCCCCAAGAATCTCATCTTCGCCTCGTCGGACAAGCCTGACCTGCGCTGACGCGATCTGCAGCAGCAGCGGGCGCTTTGCGCGTGCTTTTGCGCAATGACCGATAAAGGCGCGGGCCTCCTGGACCGCGGCGTGTAGGCTTGCTTGGGTCGCTCCAAGGCGGGATGGGCCGGAATAAATTCGCCGCTCATGGCGAGGTCGACCAAAGAGCGTGTGATCAGCGGCCGCGACATGGTTGTCCCGTCGAATGTAACGCCGGCTTTCCTGGCGGGGTCTTGGGAATGCGCGGCGATCGCTGGTGTTCGGGTCTCGATGGCGGTCTCCGCCGGCGCCCGTGGCGAGTCTGCTTGAGACTGCGCTTCATGGCCTCCATAAAAGGATACCGAGACTTCGTGGAGGCACCGGATGATCTTCCGCCAGCTCGTCGAGCCCTTGTCCAACACCCATACCTACCTGCTTGGCTGCGAGGACACCAAGCAGGCTTTGCTCATCGATCCGGTGTTGCCCGCCTGGGAGCGCGACCTCGCCGTGGTGCGCGAGTTTGGCCTGAGGCTTGCCTATACCGTGGAGACCCATGTGCATGCCGACCACATCACCTCGGCGCGGCGTCTCAAGCGCGAGACCGGCTGCCGCATTGCCGTGCCCGCCCTCGACGGGCTTGCGTGCGCGGACGTGGCCATGGAGGACGGCAAGCCTTTGGCCATGGGCGGGGTCACGCTCGAGCCGCGCCATACGCCCGGGCATACCGCCGCGCACATGGCCTATGTGGCCGGCGACAGGGTCTTCACGGGCGATGCCCTGCTGATCGACGGCTGCGGGCGCACGGATTTTCAGGGTGGGGACGCGCGTGCCCTGTACAAGAGCGTGGATGAACGGCTGTTCACGCTGCCTGACGATCATCTCGTCTATCCGGGCCACGACTATCACGACCGCCGGGTCTCGACCATCGCCCAGGAGCGGCGGCGTAACCCGCGCCTCGGCGGCGGGCGCGGCGAGGAGGAGTTTCTCGCCATCATGCGCGAGCTTGCGCTCCCTTACCCCCGATTCATCGATCATGCGGTCCCGGGAAATGCCGCATGCGGCGAGTGTCCGTCGCAACTGCCGCCGCAGTTGCGGGAATACTGCGAGGACATGCAGGCAAGCCCGCAAGGCTGACATCCCGATCCGCGAACCCCATCGATCCCCATGCCCTGGAGGTGATGCCATGAATTTCGTGAAAGTCGCCGTCGACGTCTATGTCGGGGGTGCCCCCAGCGAACGGGAATTGCGCCGGTTGGCGGCCGAAGGCGTCCATACGGTCGTGGATTTCCGGGAGCCGGGCGAGAGGAAGGGGCCCAAGGATGGTCCGCTTGTCGCCCGGGGTCTCGGCCTTGCCTATATCAACATCCCGGTGCGCGCGCCTCTGCTCGCGGACGCCCAGGTCGAGGCGTTCCGCGAGGCGGTCGCGCGCGAGCCCGCGGGCTATCTCCTGCACTGCGCGAAGGGCCCGCGCGCCGAGGCGATGTATGTCATGAAGGCCGCGCTCGATTGCCGCTGGGGTCTCCCGGAGGTCGATCGGGAGGCCGAGCGCCTCGGTTTTCGCTACCGGGCCCTGCCGGGATTGCGCGACTTCGTGGCCGGTTTCATCGCCCGTCATGGGGGCGGCGCCCAAGGCCGGGAGTCCTGACGGGGGCGTGCCGCCCCCAAGACGCGCCGGGCCAATCCATGGATAATAAGGGCCTTGCCAAAGCGAAGCGAGCCCAAGGTTCGATGGACGACCGTTATTCCCCGATCGATGTAGAGCGCGAGGCCCAGGCGTTCTGGGCGCAGGCCCGGAGTTTCGAGGTGAGCGAGGATGACGCGCGCCCGAAGTTCTATTGCCTGTCCATGTTTCCCTACCCGTCTGGGCGGCTGCACATGGGGCATGTGCGCAACTACACGCTCGGGGACGTGATCAGCCGCTGGCGGCGCATGCAGGGCATGAATGTCCTGCAGCCGATGGGTTGGGACGCCTTCGGGCTACCCGCCGAGGGCGCCGCCGAGCGCAACGGGGTGCCGCCCGCGCAGTGGACCTACGACAACATCTCCACCATGCGCGATCAGTTAAAGCGCCTGGGTCTCGCTTATGACTGGCGGCGCGAGATCGCCACCTGCCGTCCCGAGTACTACCGCTGGGAGCAGTGGCTGTTCACCCGGCTCTACCGCAAGGGGCTCGCCTACCGCGCCACCGCGCCGGTCAATTGGTGCCCCACGGACCACACCGTGCTCGCCAATGAACAGGTCGTCGATGGGCGCTGCTGGCGTTGCGATACCTTAGTCGAGCGCCGCGAGATCCCGCAGTGGTTCCTGCGCATCACCACCTACGCCGATGAGCTGCTGGCCGGGCTTGACGCGCTCCCGGGATGGCCGGAGCGGGTCGCGACCATGCAGCGCAACTGGATCGGGCGCTCCGAGGGGGCCGAGATCCGATTTGCGGTGAAGGGCTTTGGGACGCTCACGGTGTTCACGACGCGGCCCGACACGCTCATGGGCGTGACCTATCTGGCGGTGGCCGCCGAGCACCCACTTACGGTGGCGGCCGGCGCCGAGCGCCCGGAGGTGGCGCGGTTTCGCGAAGAGTGCCGCGTGACGCAGACCGCCGAGGCGGCCGTCGAGACCATGGAAAAACGCGGCGTCGATACGGGCCGGCGGGCGATCCATCCCCTGACCGGCCGCACCCTGCCGGTCTATGCCGCCAATTTCGTGCTCATGGGGTATGGCGAGGGGGCGGTGATGGCGGTCCCCGCGCACGATGAGCGCGATTTCGCGTTCGCGCAACGCTACGAGCTGCCGGTGGTCCCGGTGGTGGTCCCGGAGGATTATCAGGGCCTTGCCAGGGATCTCGTGCGCGATGCGGCCTACACCGGCCCCGGGCGCCTCGTCGACTCCGGGGAGTTCACGGGGCTTGCCTCGGACGCGGCGCGCGCGCGTATCGTGGAGGCGCTTGCCAAGATCGGCGCCGGCGCCTCGCGCGTGCAGCTCAGGCTGCGTGATTGGGGCGTGTCGCGGCAGCGTTACTGGGGCACGCCGATCCCGATGATCCATTGCGAGGCATGTGGCGTGGTGCCGGTTCCCGACCAGGACCTGCCGGTGCGCCTGCCGGAGGACGTGGTCATCACCAAGGGCGGCTCGGCGCTCGCGAAGCGCGCGGACTTCGTGAACGTCGCCTGCCCGCAGTGCGGGCGCGCGGCGCGGCGCGAGACCGACACCTTCGACACCTTCATGGAGTCGTCCTGGTATTACGCCCGCTACTGCTGTCACGACAACGATGGCGAGATGCTCGATGCGCGCGCGCGCCATTGGCTGCCAGTCGATCAGTACATCGGCGGCATAGAGCATGCCATCCTCCATCTGCTCTATGCGCGGTTTTTCAACAAGCTTCTGCGCGACGAGGGGCTTTTGGGCAACGACGAGCCCTTCACCCGCCTGCTCACCCAGGGCATGGTCCTGAAAGACGGGACCAAGATGTCCAAATCCAAGGGCAACACGGTCGATCCGCAGGCCCTGATCGAGCAATACGGCGCCGACACCGCGCGGCTCTTCATCATGTTCGCCGCCCCTCCGGAGCAGTCCTTGGAATGGAGCGACGACGCCGTGGCCGGCGCCCATCGCTTCCTGCGGCGGCTGTGGGGTCTTGCGCGCGGCGCCACGCGGCGGCCACGCCCCGCGGATGGGGACTATGACGAGGCCCATAGGCCGCTGCGCGCCGACATGCAAACCCTGCTCGATCAGGCCCTGCGCGACTACGAACGCTATCATTTCAACACCGTGGTGGCGGCCTGCATGAGCCTTGCCAACATGCTCCAACGGCTCTTGGATGAGCCGGCGTCGGACTCCGGCACGCGGCTCTTGCGCGAGGGCTTGAGTCTCTTGTTGCGCCTGCTCGCGCCCATCGTGCCGCATATCGCCCATCGCCTGTGGCAGGACCTGGGATTGGCCCCGGAGGCGATCATCGACGCCCCGTGGCCGGCCGTCGATGCCGAGGCCTTGAAGCGCGCCACCATGCGTCTCGTCGTCCAGGTCAACGGCAAGCGCCGCGCCGAGATCACGGTCGATGCCGATTGCGATCGGGCGACGATCGAGGCGCGCGCCCTGGGCGACGAGGCGGTGGCGCGCCATCTCGAGGGCCGATCGGTGACCAAGGTGGTGGTGGTCCCCGGGCGCCTCGTCAATATCGTCAGCGCATGAGGCGCCTGGGGGCGGCGGGGCTTGCGGCGCTGTTGCTCGCGGGCTGCGGTTTTCACCTGCGTGGCGCCCGGGAGTTCGCGTTGCCGGCCTCGCTGTCGGCGCTGCGCGTGCGCATGCCCTCGAGCGGCCTCAAATATCCCCGGCTCGTGCTCGTCGTGCGTCACGCCCTGGAAGGCCGCGGGGTGCGGATCGTCGACCACGGCAAGGCCCCGACCGTGGTCTTGGGCGGCGAGACGATGAACCCGGTGATCGTGACCCTGAACAGCAACGGCGGGGCGAGCGCCTACCTCCTCGACTACGCCGTGACCTTCAGCCTCGTGGGGCCTGGCGGGAGGCTGCTCATGCCGCCGCGCACGGTGCGCGTGCAGCGCGAGTACAGCTTCAATCCCGAGAACGTGCTGGCGATGGCCCGCGAGCAGAGCTATCTCGAGCGGCGCATGCGCGCATCCGCCGCTCGCCAGATCGTTTGGGCGCTGGTCTCCTATAAGGGGCCGCCGGCCCAGAAGTCGCCGCCGGCCGCCCCGCCGGCCGCCGCCGCGCCTCACAAGTCCCATGCTCCTTAAAGCCGAGGATCTTGCCGCGCGGCTGCGTGATCTGCGCCGCGTCTACCTCGTATGCGGGGACGAGCCATTCCTGGTGGAGGAGGCCGTGACGCGCATCGTCGAGGCGGCCATCAGCGCCGGGGTCGGCGAGCGCCAGCGCTTCTTTCTCGAAAGCGGGTTTTCGTGGGCGCAGTTTCGCGAGGCCCTGGCCTCGCCCTCGCTGTTTGCCGCGCGCAGCCTTTATGAGCTGCGTGCCCGCGAGGCGCGCGAGGGCCTGGGCCGCGAGCTGCCCGCGTGCCTGCCGTTGATCGCCCCGGACGCCGTTTTGCTGGTGGTGACCGGCGCGCTCGATCGGGCCGCGCAGAAGGCCGCGTGGGTCGAGGCGGTGGCGCGCGAGGGCCATGTGGTGATGGCCGCCCCGCTGGTGGGCGAGCCGCTGCTCGCGTGGGTGCGCGCGCGGCTCGCGGACGCCGGGATCGCGGATGAGGAAGTCGCGCGGCGCATCAGCTATTTCACGGAAGGCAATATGGGGGCCGCGGCCGATGCCGTCGCGCGCCTCAAGTCCGAGCCGCGCCCGGACGTCGAGGCCTTGGCGGCGATCATGGGCGATGAGGCGCGGTTCGACGTGTTCGCGGTGACCGATGCCGCCCTGAAGGGCGATCTGGCCGCCACCCATCGCTATACGAATCGCTTGCGCATGGAGGCCCGCGACCCGATACTGGTATCATGGGCGCTTGCGCGCGAGGTGCGCCTGCTCGGTCGCATGGCCTCCCGGCAGGCCCGCAAGGCGCCGCTTGCCGAGCTCTTTCGGAGCGAACGGGTGTGGGCGGCGCGTCAGGCGTTGCTGCTCGCGGCCCTGCGGCGGCTTTCGGCATCGCGTCTGCGCGATTTGCTCGAGGCGTGCACCGAGCTCGACCGTACCAACAAGGGACGCTCGGACGGGGACGCGTGGGTCTTGATAGAGCGCGTGGCCCTGGGGCTCGCGGGCATGTCCGGCGGGGCGGGGTAGGGTGATGACGGATATCGTGACTTATATGGATGCGCTCGGGCGGGCGGCACGCGAGGCCGCGCCGGCCATGGCGCGCGCCTCGACGGGGGCCAAGAACAAGGCGCTTTGCGCGGCCGCCGACAGCATGCGCGCGCATGCTGTCGAGATCCGCGCGGCGAACGAGCGCGACGTGGCGGCCGCGCGCGATGCCGGCCTCGATGCGGCGCTCGTCGACCGCCTGACGCTGACCCCGGAGCGCATCGAGCACATGGCCCAGGGGCTGGTGGCGATCGCGGCCCTGCCGGACCCGGTGGGCGAGATCACCGGGCTTGCGATGCAGCCCTCGGGTATCCAGGTGGGGCGCATGCGCGTGCCGCTCGGCGTGATCGGCATCATCTACGAATCGCGGCCCAACGTCACTGCCGACGCCGCCGGGCTGTGTCTCAAGTCCGGCAACGCGGTCATCCTGCGCGGCGGCTCCGAGGCCGTGCATTCCAATGCCGTCATTGGCCGTCATGTGCGCGAGGGTCTGGCCGCGGCCGGCCTTCCGCCGGGGGCCCTGGGGCTCGTCGAGACCACCGACCGGGCCGCCGTGACGCGGCTTTTGCATATGGAGGCTGCGGTCGACCTCGTCATTCCGCGGGGCGGCAAGGGGCTGGTCGAGCTCGTCGCCCGCGAGGCGCGCATGCCGGTATTGAAGCATCTGCACGGGGTATGTCACGTCTACATCGATGATGATGCCGACGCCGCCAAGGCGCTGGCGGTGGCGGTGAACGCCAAGACCCAGCGCTACGGGACATGCAATACCATGGAGACCTTGCTGATCGCCGAGCGCCGCGCAGACGAACTGCTGGCGCCGCTTGCGCGCGCCTATCGCGAGCACGGGGTCGAGCTGCGCGGCTGTCCCAGGACCCGCGACCGGGTGGCGGACGCGGTGGCGGCCACCGAGGAGGATTGGGAGACCGAGTATCTGGCGCCGATCCTCGCGATCCGGGTGGTGGCCGGCGTGGATGAGGCGATGGCCCACATTGGCCGCTATGGCTCCCATCATACCGACGCCATCGTGACCGAGAACTGGACGCACGCCCAGCGCTTCATGCGCGAGGTGGACTCGAGCTCGGTGATGGTCAATGCCTCGACGCGCTTTGCCGATGGTTTCGAGTATGGCTTGGGGGCGGAGATCGGTATCAGCACCGACAAGCTCCACGCGCGCGGCCCGGTCGGGCTCGAGGGTCTCACGTCCCAGAAGTTCGTGGTTTGGGGTGACGGGCATATCCGCCGATAGCCGAGCGCTCCTGGGGGTTTTCGGCGGGACCTTCGATCCGGTGCACCGCGGACACGTCGCGGTCGCCGACGCCCTCATGCGCGAATTACCGCTGTCGCGCATCGTGTTCGTCCCCGCGGCCCGTCCGCCGCACAGGCCCGCGCCGTTTGCCGACGAGCGCCATCGCTTGGCGATGCTGCGCCTGGCGCTGGCCGGCGACCCCCGCTTTGGCATCGACGAGACCGAGTACGAGCGCGAAGGGCCTTCCTATATGGTCGATACCCTGGCCGTCTTGCGTGCCCGCCATGGCCGGCCGCTCGCCCTGATCCTGGGGGCGGACGCCTTCATTGGCCTGCCGGCCTGGCATCGCTGGCGGCGCATCCTGGGTCTCGCCCACATCATCATCGTGAGCCGCCCGGGTTTCGACGAGAGACTCCCGGAGTGGGTCCGTCCACGGCTCGTAAGCCGCGGGGCGGATCTGCGCGACGCCGATCATGGCCTGGCCTTGCGGTTTACCGCGAGCGCCCGCCCGGAATCCGCCACCGCCTTGCGCCAGGCGCTGGCCGACGGCACCACCCCCGAGGCATGGCTGCCGCCCGGGGTATCGGCCTATATTGAGGCCCATGGACTGTATCGGAGATCATCGCATCATGACGAAGGTTGAGCGGGTACGAGAGGCGCTGGAACAGGCCAAGGCCGACGATATCGTGGTCCTCGATGTGCGGTCTTTGACCGACATCACAGACACCATGATCGTCGCCAGCGGAACATCCACCCGCCATGTGACGTCGATCGGCCGCAAGGTCGACGATGCGCTGCGCGAGGCCGGCTACAAGCCGCAGGGCGTCGAGGGGCTGGGCGACGGCGAGTGGGTGCTCATCGACTGCGCGGACGTCATCACGCATGTCATGCACCCCAAGACCCGGGCGTTCTATGCCTTGGAGAAGCTCTGGTCCGAGGAATTCGGGGCGCGGGAGGATGGCCGGCGCGAGCGTGGCCCGCGGCGTTGACCGGTGGCCATGCGCCTGCTGGCGGTTGGTACGCGGGTGCCCGCGTGGGTGCAGGCCGGATTCGTGGACTATGCCCGTCGCCTGCCCGGCCCCTACCGTCTGGAGTTGACCGAGATCGCGCCGGCGCGATGGACGCGCGGGGGTGACCGGGATAGGCTCAAGCGCGAGGAGGGCGAGCGGCTCCTGGGCGCCGCGCCGCGCAATGCCCTGTTCGTGGCGCTCGATGTCGCGGGGCGCATGCGCACGAGCGAGGCGTTGGCCCGCGACCTCGAGACGTGGCTTGCCGCCGGCCGTCCGCTCGCCTTTCTGGTCGGGGGCGCGGAGGGGCTGGCGGATGCCTGTCTCGAAGCGGCCTTCGACCGCTGGTCGCTGTCGCCGCTCGTGTTTCCGCACGCCCTGGTGCGGGTCATGCTGGCCGAACAGCTGTACCGCGCCTACAGCGCCTTGAGCGGGCAGCCTTACCATAGGGGGTCGTCTTGATTTATCTGGCCTCGGCCTCGGAGCGCCGGCAGGAACTCCTGAAGCAGATCGCGTTGGCGTTCGTGACACTCGTGCCGGACATCGACGAGGCGCCGCACCCAAGCGAGGCGCCACTTGCCTATGTACAGCGGATGGCCCACGAAAAGGCCATCGCCGGGGCGCGCGAGCGCGACCGCCGGGGACTCGCCAATGCGCCGGTGCTGGGCGCCGACACCATCGTCGTGCACGATGGCGTGATATTGCATAAGCCCGATGATGCGCGGGCGGCACGCGCGGCGCTGCGCCGCCTGTCAGGGGTCGAACATACCGTCTATACCGCCCTATGCCTG